>JBIIWK010000133.1:0-8913 GCA_044338955.1 Burkholderiaceae bacterium | reverse complement strand
GTCAGCCCTGAGAGTTCGGCTAGCGGGCAAAGCCCGTACCTCGCACCGAACCCCTACACGACACCCCGCAGCCCAGGGGGCGGCTTAAGGATACGGTAAGCCTCGGCCAAAGCCGTCGCACGTCGCACGTCGCAGCACGTCACGCTACGTCATCACACTTCGCGGCACGTCGAAACAAGTCGCAGCAAATCACCAGAAGTCGCCAGAAGTTGCTCAGGCTGAACCAGCTACCCAGTCCGTCTGCCAACCGAGTAACTCGGCCAAGCGCGTCACGACCCACCCTGCCTCGCGCACGCTTACCCCAACATCCGCAATCGTGAGCCCTTGGTAAATCCGTTCAAGCACGTCAGCCTCGGTGATGCCAAGCTCCCAGAGCTTGGCGTTGGCCTGCTCAGTCAGCATACTGGCCATGTCTTCACAAAAGTCATAGCGCTCATAGATCACCTCTTTGGTTGCACTAGGCTTGCTGCGCCCGGGTTCAACAAACAAGGCAATGAACGAAGGCGGAATCACGATCTGATTATCATCACTCATGGTTGCGCTTACGCAATAGATATTTTTGCATGCCTTGCATCACAATCACATCGTTCTGATTGCGGATCTCAGAGTGCATGGTCAACACACCTGTCGTACGGTTTGCCGCCAGCTCTGCCACAGTCAGGCTTGAGTACAAGGTATCACCGACAAAAACGGGCTGTAAAAATTTACTGCTTTGTTCGATAAAGGCTTTCAACGACTCTTCGACCATGTGCGGAAACAAGCCTGCACCCGCAGCCGTTTGAATCACCACCTGAAACCCGTGCGCCAACATATGCGGCATACCGTGCGCCCGACAGTATTCAAGGTCGTAATGCACAGGGTGATTATCACCACTCGCCAACGAGAAGGCCGCAAATAAAGCATCGGTCATCGTGCGCGAGGGCAGATTAAAACGCTCTCCAATCGCAAAATCCTCAAAAAATCGTTGCGCGCACATTTGGTGTTTGATCATTGTTGTCTCTCCTGTTCGAACTCAAGGCCGCGCCACTTCAGACTGGGCGCAGCAAGCGTAAGCGTAACCGATGGCCAATTCGTGCAAGGCTGCACGCGAAAGCGCACGGATGCTTAGAAACACAAGATCAAGTGGCGCAAAGGCGTGATTCAGGTTGATTGTGACCAAGAACTCTGTCAACGTTTGGCTACTTTTTAGGTTGCAGGTAGCCGCTTGCACGAAGCACTGCGATCTTCGTTATCTCTAAGCTGCTCCCGCCTTCTTCCGACTTTGAGTTCAAGCGAATCACGCCCTTTTATGAAAACAAATAACCAAACTATTTTTGTGTTGTCGCGCCCACTCTTTTGGGTGCTGCTGGCGCTCAATCTTGCCGTGCTGCTTTGGATGAAGCAACACACTGGCGATTTTTTTGGCTGGAACCCTGTCGACTTAAACAAGCACAAGCTGTTTGAATTGAAATCGATGCTAGCCATTGCGCAGTTCGTTCTCATTGCTTTGACGCTCGATCAATTTCTGCGCAGGGCGATCGTGCACTTTAACGAGCTTTCTGACGATCGTCATGTGCCGGCTATTCTGGTGCAAGTCATGAGCGTTACGGTGTTTGTCGCAATCGGCCTGTGTGCCTATGTCGGGCTTTACGATCACAACTTTACTTACCTGCTCGCCTCGATCGGCGCACTAAGCGTTGGCATTCTTTATATTTTGAAAGATGTTGGCCATCAGGTGATTTGTGGCATCACCCTCCAGGCGGACCACATCGTATCAGTGGATGACTGGATCGAACTAAAAGAGGATGGCGCCACCGAGTACCTGCAGGTAGTCGAATTAGATTACCGAATGGTCGTACTAAAAAACGATCATGGGCAGTTAATTCGTGTGTATAACCACGAATTTACTGAGATGCATTTTATCAATCTGTCTAAGCAAAAGCCAGGTGTCGGTGCACCGCGTCAACTTGAAATTCAAGTCAGTGCGCGTAACAACCCCGACCGAGTGTTACGCATTATGGATCTGGCACTTAAGCACGTTGTGCATAGCAATCACGAGTTTCTGCCTAAGTTTTCGTGTTTTGTGTCAAAGATCGAAGAAGGCGTGATCACCTATCTGGTTTGGTACAAGGCCGAAATTGACACGGCACCTTTTGAAACCAACGGCGCCATCCTGTTGTGTATGACGCGCTTCTTTAAAGCGGCTGGCATCAACCTCAATCGTTTTGAGACGCAGCACCCCTCAGAAAACCACACCGATACACAGTCACGCCTGTTAGATTGTTACGGCTTGGGCATTCTAAAATTGCTCAGTCACGAACAAATCGCAACGATTGGTCAGTCGGTCAATGTCTTGCACTATTACGCCGATCATCACGTGATTGAAAAAGGCGCGCAAGAAGACTGGATGTACATCATCTCTGAGGGCTGCTTAGAAGTGAAATTGGCCGATCAAAGCGGTCATATGAAGGTTGTCGCAACACTGTGGCCCGGTGACTTTGTGGGTGAAATGTCGATGCTCACGGGCGCACCGCGTGCCGCCGACGTCTTTGCGAAAGCTGACACCGTACTCGTGCAGATTACAAAAGAGGATATTGCGCCCTTACTCGACTCTAACCCCAAGTTGGTGAAACAGTTTTCAGATATTTTGGCGCAGCGTGTGGCCCAAAATGAAGTGTTTGCGAACTCTGACGGCCAGGCTGCGCGCATAGCCGAAGAATCAAAGAGCATCACCGCAAAAATTCTGAATTTCTTTTTTAAGAAAAAATAGGCACACTAGGGGCTTTAGCAAATTCGCACAAACGAAGCGAGGCCCTATGTCGCAAGATCTTCAGACCCACGATATCACCCTGCCTGACGGCGCCTGTTTAAAAGTCTTTACACAAGGTGCTGGCACCCCGCTCTTGCTCATTAGTGGGCTTGGCGGTGCCGCCGCGTTCTGGAACCCCTGTCTGCCTGCGTTGACCGCTAAGCACCAGGTGATTCGACTCGATCAGCGCGGTATCGGTGCCAGCACGCGTGGTACAGCAGCGGTCACTATTGACCAGCTCGCCGACGACTGCATCGCGGTGCTTGATCATCTTAAGATTGAGTCTGCAATCATTTTGGGGCACTCAACCGGCGGGTGCATCACCCAAGCCATTGCCTTACGCTCACCACAGCATGCTAAGGCCTGTGTCTTAACCGGCACCTGGACCAAACCCAATCGCTACATGCAAGAGCTGTTTAAGTTACGCAAAGGCCTATTGCGAAGCGACCCGATGGCATATGCCGTATCGGCCACCTTTTATTCTCATGAACCAAGTTGGCTCAACGCCAACTGGGGCGCGCTTGATGCAGCACGCGCCGCAGCGCCGCTGACCCCAGCCGCGCAAAATATTGTGGCAGAACGCATCGACGCCATCATGGCGTTCGACCGAAGCGCCGACGTGGCGCGCATCAAGGTACCTGTCTTGAATATTGGCGCGCGCGACGATTTAATCGTGCCAGCTTTTTTGCAAGAAGAACTGGCGGCGCTAATGCCCGGCTCAACGTTGCATCTGCTTGAAGACGGTGGGCATTTTTTTCCGGTGACACGCTTGGCTGGCTTCACAGGGGCAGTGCTCAGCTGGGCAGCGAAAGTACTTTGATCAGGCTTTTACGCGTGACGACTTAAGAATGACATGAGTAGTTGGGCACAATGTTCAGCGTAGCCGTCGCAGATATTATGCCCAGCGGTATCCACATAGGCGATCTCAGAGCCCTTGATGCGCTGATGCATTTGCTCATAGGCGTCGGCATGTCCGATTGACTCTTTGCCAGCAGCCACAATCAAGGTAGGGCACTTGATGCCCACGAGCTCTTCCATGAAATCGTGGGTGCACATATGCAGCACGAAGCGCGCGATAAAGGCTGGGTCATTTGAACCCGCTTGCTCAATAAACCAGGCAACCAGCTCTGGGTCAGCGGTTTCATCAAAGCGTTCGTGAATGGTGTCAGATAAAAACTTTTTTAAACCAATCTGCTGAATCTTTGGGATCCAGGTGGGAGCATGGCTATTTTTCAAACCAGGCGTCGCACCGTATAACGCAAGTGTTTTGACTCGAGCGGGGTACTGCAGCGCGAGTTGTTGCGCCACGTAACCACCAGCCGAGTTGCCCACGACGTGCGCCTGTTCGCAACCAAGGTGATCCAATAACGCCGCGGCATCGTCGACCAAGTGCTGTAGTGAAAAGGCTTGCTCCGAGTGTGGGATCGTCGACTGCCCATGTCCGCGTAAATCCATGCGGATCACGCGGTAATGTTTCGCAAGCTCGGGCACCCAGCTAAACCAGCGCTGCGCATTGCCCATCGCAGCATGCAATAAAAAAACCGTCTGTGGCTTGATCCAAGGCTTTGTGAAATCATCCACGTAATAGGCGAGTTTCAAGCCGTCCCGATTTAGGTAGTGCTGCATAAAGAATCCTAATAATTGAATGTTTTGCGTAATAAGTTAGGCGAGTACTGAGCTTTGCGTATTCGCGTAACCAGCTATTTGATAACTTAGGTATCAATGCGTCTGGAGATTGTTGGTGTACCGTCGCGCTGCACAGCCCAACTGGCGCAGACTAAAGGCGTCTGCGCCAGTTGGGCTGTGAGTCGCATTAGTTTGCCTTGATCCCCGCAGTTTTAATCACTTTGCGCCATTTTTCAATTTCCGTTTCAAGCAACTTGGTATACGCCGCCGGCGGACCGCCCGCTACATCATAACCAAGCGCCGTAATGCGCTCTTTAATCGCCGGGTCAGCCAACACCTGATTGACGGCCGCATTCAGTTTTGCAACCACCTCTGGCGGCATCCCGGCCGGCCCCAACAGACCCCAGTGGCTACTGCAATCAACGCTGGGCAAACCACTTTCGGCAAACGTCGGTACGTTGGGTAACGCGGCATTACGCTTGGTGCCAGTGAGTGCGAGTGCGCGCAAGCGCCCTGCCTCAACGGCTTGCCGTACTGAGCTAATCCCCGAATACGTCAGCGGCACTTGGCCCGCCAACACCGACGACAAGGCCTCACCCGTTCCCTTATAGGGCACATGGGTGATCGCGACACCCGAAGCGATATTGAACAGTTCACCTGCCATATGGGGCGAAGAGCCGTTGCCGCCCGAGCCATACAACAAGCTTTCTGGCTTGGCTTTGCCTAAAGCAATCAGCTCAGCGAGCGTCTGCGCGGGCACCGAAGGGTGCACCACCAAAATCACCGGTGCCACGGCCATATGCACGATAGGAGTCAAATCTTTCATCGTGTTGTAAGGCAGTTCAGTACGCAACCCAGGGTTCACGTAAATCGATGAATCCACCATCATCAAGGTGTAGCCATCGGGCGCGGCTTGCACAACGATTTGAGACCCGATGATGCTCGAAGCGCCCGGTTTGTTTTCAACGACTACCTGCTGTCCCAGCACTTCAGACAGCTTTGGAGCAATCACGCGGGCCAAAATATCTGTGCCACCACCGGGCGCAAAGGGGATCACCAAACGCAATGACCTCGTGGGCCAAGTCTGCGCCTGTGCAAAGGTCGCCGAAAAGAGTAAGAGTGCGGCCAACCCAGTGCGCAAGGCGGCAAGAGCAGTGAAACGTGTCATACGAGGTCCTTTCTGTTAATTTAGAGCATCCTGTTTGGCTTTTCAGGCAAAGCCTACTGACCAAAGATCAAAACACATTTGACCTCTGTTGTCATCTGTCATTCTTTATCTCATAATCAATCATCTTATGGGATTTTGCGCGCGACTCACGCATGCACCCGTTTACTCTGCTTGGGATACAACGAAATATGATTCACGCGGCAATTATCGGCATGGGCGTTTGGGGCCAAAACTTGGTCACCAGCGTTCAAGGTTTAAGCCAAGACATCCAGTTTGTCGCGGGCGCTACACGCACGCCGGCCAAAGCGAGCGAGTTCGCTACGAAGCACAAGCTTCGTCTGCTCGACAGCTTTGAGGCTGTACTGGCTGATTCCTCTATTGACGCGGTCGTCTTGGCCACGCCGCACTCGATGCACACCGAACAAATCGTCGCTGCCGCCGAGGCCGGCAAACACGTGTTTTGCGAAAAGCCGCTTGGCTTGGATTACGCCAGCACCCAGCGCGCCGCGCAGGCGGCAACTGACCACAACATTATTTTGGGCGTGGGCTACAACTGGCGCTATCAACCTGCTCTGCAAGAAATTCGCCGCATGATCGATGATGGTCGTTTAGGTAAGGTGCTGCATATCGAAGGTAATTTTTGCGGGCCCAGCGCCTACCGGTTTCCGAAAGGGCACTGGCGCCATGCGTCTGACGAATCCCCTGCGGGCGGTATGACAGGGCGCGGCGTACACGTCATTGATGCAATGATGTATTTGGCGGGCCCGATCGACCGTGTCACCGCACAAAGCTATCGCCTCGCGCAAGACTTTGGTTCAGATGACACCACCTCAATGATGCTTCATTTTGCGGGCGGTTCAACAGGCTATTTGGGCACGGTCATTGCCACGGCAGAAACCTGGCGCATGCAAGTTTTTGGTTCAAATGGCTGGGTTCAGGTCGGCGATGTCAGTCACTTGCATACTTGGGATCTGACCACCTGTATGATCGACCGCAACAACGTGACGAACAAGCAAAAGCCTGTCACGACGAGCTTTCCGGCCACCAGCACCGAGCGCGCCGAGCTTGAACACTTTGCCGCATGCATCAAAAATAAACAACCGCTCGTCACGCCTGACGGCGATGCTGTTCGCAATGCCGCAGTACTTGAAGCCATTATTCGTTCGTCAACGACGCACACTACCGTGCAACTCGGGTAACTTAGCCCCAAGGATTTTATGTCTGCCTTTCACACGTTCAACGCAGCACCGACCCAGTTGTTTCGTTGCATGGGGCGACTCTTGGTCGTCGCTAGCGCCTGTCTTGCGCCCGCGTTCGCCTCGATGGCACAAACTGCCGAGAGCAATGCAGCGTCAAACTATCCAACCAAACCCATCCGCGTGATCGTACCCTCGCCCCCAGGTGGCCCGCCCGATCTGCTGATGCGCATCCTTGCCCCCAAACTTTCTGTATCGCTCGGACAAAGCGTGATCGTCGAAAATCGTCTGGGCGCCGGTGGCTTAGTGGGCACCGCCTACGTTGCCAAGCTTCCTGCTGACGGCTACACCTGGCTCTTCACAACGGCTTCGCACACCAATATCCCCCCCTTTAACGAAAACGTGACCTACGACTCGGTTAAAGACTTTACCCACGTCACCTTAGCCGCTCAAAATTTTGGGCAAGTTTTGCTCGTTCCTATCGACTCACCAGCCAAAACCTTCAAAGACCTCATCGCACTTGCCAAGAAAAATCCCGGCAAGCTCACTTACGCCCATGCCGGCCTAGGTACTGCAAGCCATATCCCCGCCGAGGTCATGAAAACCATGACCGACACCGAGATCTTGGCGGTGCCTTACAAAGGTGTAGCCGAAGCCACAAACGATTTAATCGCTGGGCGCGTTGACATCTTTTTTGTAGGCACCCAAATCGCACAACAGCACGTGCAAAGTGGTCGGCTTCGCGCGCTCGCTGTGACTGGCGCAAAACGCTGGAAAGGCATGCCCGATACGCCCACCTTGCAAGAGCTGGGTTTAAAAGACTTCAACGTGGTGAACTGGTTCGGCTTATGGTTGCCCGCCAACGCCCCGGCGGCGATTGTGAGTCGACTACAAGCCGAAATTGTTAAAGCGGTTGCACAGCCTGATGTCATCGCACAATTCGATACGCTTGGGCTTGAGGGTGTTGGCATGCCTTCAGCTGAGTTTGCGCTATTCGTCGCCAAAGAAGCCACCGCCGCCCGAGAAATCGCGCGTAAGGTCGCGCCCCCAGCGATCCAAGTGACCACAACGCCGGCCACCGTGGGTAACGAGGCAAAAAAATGATGGCTTTTACGCACAACGCCACTGAGACAACATCATGACCACACCCTCGCTTGAACCTTGGCAGTGGCCTGACACGCACTGGCAAGGCATTGTGAACCATGTGCGCGCCGGGCGCACGCTACGCCCGCGTCTTTGGCCTGAAGGCGCGCGATGCGCAGTGGCGTTATCGTTTGACTCTGACCACGAAACCAACGAACTACGCGAAGGCGGAGAATCCATTGGCAAATTGTCGCAAGGCCAATATGGCAATCGACAGGGCGTGCCGCGTATTCTCAATATCTTGAAACAACACGATGTGCCCGCCAGTTTTTATGTGCCGGCGGTGACCGCACTGTTATATCCAGACGAACAGCAACGCGTGATCGCCGAGGGCCACGAAATCGGGATTCACGGCTGGATTCACGAACGCAATTCAGTGTTACCTTATGCCGCCGAAAAAGACCTGATGCAACGCAGCTCAGATGTCTTAGAAAAAATCACAGGCGTACGCCCAGTTGGCATGCGCACGCCGTCCTGGGATTTCAGTCCGAATACGCTTGCGCTCACACGCGACATGGGTTTGCTCTATGACTCTTCGCTAATGGCAGATGTCGACTGTTACGAGTTGTTACTCGATGGCCAGAACACCGGTGTGGTTGAATTGCCAGTTGAATGGATTCGCGACGATGCGGTGTACTTTGGGATGAATCGGTTTGCGGGCTTGCGCCCCTACACACCGCCCACAGATGTGTTTGATATTTTTAAGCGCGAATTTGATGCTGCTTACAAAGAAGGCGGGCTGTTTCAATTAACCATGCATCCTCATGTTATTGGCTATCGCTCACGCATTTGGATTCTTGAAGAATTAGTTCGCTACATGCGCAGCCTACCCGGCGTGTGGTTCGCCACGCATGCGGATGTCGTACGCTACGCGAAGAAACATGGGTAATTTGGCGAATGAACTGCGTCGAGCCGATCTCGGCGTTGCACAAAATCGAAGCGCTCTTGGCGCTCATAAAAACAGCAGAGGCTTAGATGGACGATAATTTTTC
>JBIIWK010000132.1:0-9009 GCA_044338955.1 Burkholderiaceae bacterium | reverse complement strand
TACCTTATACCCCTGATGATTTCAGCGCGATCACGCTTGTGATTTCAAATCCTAATATCTTGGTCGTGAACAGCAGCACGCCCTTTACGACGGTGCAAGAGTTGATTACCGCAATCAAAAAAGACCCTAACCTTTATTCCTTTGGTTCGGCAGGCGCTGGGCAATCTCCGCACCTCTCGGGCGAAATGTTTATGCAACGTACTGGGATTCAGGTGCCGCACATCCCATACAAAGGCGCGGGGCCTGCAACGGGAGCCCTGCTCGGAAACCAGTTCACCTTCATGATTGCAACTGCGCCCAGTGTGATGGCGCAAATCAAGGGAGGCAAGCTGCGTGCGCTAGCCGTCACAAGTGATGTGCGCGCCCCAGAGTTACCCAACGTCCCCACCATGGCCGAGGCAGGCGTACCTAACATGTTGGTCACAGCGTGGTTTGGTTTATTCGCTCCGGCGGCTACGCCACAGGCGATTGTCAACCGCTTACAACAAGCCACTGTCAAAGTCTTAAACACCACTGACATCCAAAATCGCTTCAAAGAGATGGGCGGTATCGCGGGCGGTAATTCGCCTGCAGAATTCAATACGTTTGTACGCGCAGAGATTGCCAACTGGAAACAAACCGTTGAGGCGGCTAAATTGAGTCTAGAGTAAAGCGTGCTGCTACCTCGAGCATAAAAGAGATCGACGTTGGATCAAAAATAAAGGGCTCAATAGCTTCACCCATCAACGAAGTCTTCGTTGAATCACAAAACAAAGCGTCTAGCAGCTTCGCCCACAGAAGAGGTCTACATGATGAATGATAAAGATTTGATCGCCCCCGCTATGACTAAGCCAACCGTGTTGAAACAAGTTTGTTCTGCCAGTTGGTCGGGGCTCGTTGGCGCGCTAGCCGGTGCTGCCTGCGTGGCGCTACCCCTAACCGCACAAGCCCAACCCTATCCAAATAAGCCGATCACCTTTTATGTCTCATATGCTGCGGGCGCAACGACAGACATTACTGCTCGCGCCTTGGCCCGAGGCGCCGAGCCCATCCTAGGTGTTCCCATCACAATTGAGAACAAAGGCGGGGGAGGCGGTACAGTTGCAGCCGGGCTGTTGGTATCAAAAAAACCAGATGGCTACACAGTCTTGATCGGCTCGACTTCAGCGATCACGACTCGCCCAGCCCTCATGAAAGTGAGCTACAAAGCGTCAGATATTGTAGGAGTCATGCAATATAGCTATTTTCATAATGGTTCAGTGGTGATCCCCGCTGACAGCCCCTGGAAGACCTTTGAAGACTTCATTGAGGCGGCAAAAAAAAATCCAGGCATGTCGTACGCCACGGCAGGGGGCGGTGGCGTAGCCACAACCTCGCAACAGATGGGGGTTGAAGCACTTAAACGCTGCAAGGGCCTAGACTTTAAACATGTGCCGACCAAAGGTGGCACCGAAGCCAACACCATGCTGATGGGCAAGCACGTGAACTTCACTTCGGGCTCAGGATCACACAATCCCTTAGTGGTTGACGGGGTATTTCGCCAATTGGTGCTGTTTCAAAGCATGCGCGACGAGAATTTTCCCGACGTTCGAACCCTCAAAGAGATTGGCTGCGACTGGGAGAACCCGCCCAACAGCGGCATGCTAGCCACCGTTCGGGCCGGAACGCCTCCCGACATTCTCAAAAAGCTTGAAGAGACTTTCATGAAAGTCGCTCAGTCCCCTGAATTCAGGGCAATGCTCAAGCAAAACTATCTACCTTTTGACCTCAAAGACAGTAAAACCCTGAATCAAGACCTGGCGCTTGAAACGACTTGGTATAAAGATTACTTCACTAAGACGGGCGACCTAAAATAGGTTCAATAGATATTTACACTGTGTTGTCGCGTTGACTGCGTCTGTGCATATAATTAGCGCAGCAAAAAGCGTCAAAGACGTCAGTGCCCCCTTTCAAAGCATGCAAGGTTTTATTCAATCAATCAGCAAAGCAATACGAATTCAAGGAGATTATTATGGGTAAAAATATTCAGCTCAAGGCCTCAGACGGCCACCAATTCGACGCCTATGTAGCCGAGCCAGCAGGCAAGCCACGCGGCTTAGTGATCGTCGCCCCCGAAATTTTTGGCGTGAACAGTCACATTCGTTCAGTCGCCGATGGTTTCGCAGCCGATGGCTACCTCACCATCGCCCCCGCTTTTTTTGATCGCGCACAAACCAAATACGAAGCAGGCTATACACAAGCTGATATCGGTGCTGGTGTCGAGCTCATGAAAAAAATTAGCTTCGACGAAACACTGCTTGACGTCAAAGCCGCTATCGAACACGGCAAACATGCAGGTAAAGTTGGTATTGTGGGTTACTGCTGGGGCGGCGTGATCGCTTGGCTCGCAGCGGGTCGCGTAGATGGTTTGGCTTGCTCTGTGCCTTACTACGGCGGTGCAATTCCTAGCTTCTTGAAAGAAACGCCAAAGTGCCCAGTCATGTTTCAGTTTGGCGAAACAGATCATTCGATTACGCTTGAGCAAGCTAAAGTCGTTGCCGCGGCCTACCCGAAAGAAACCAGCTACTTCTACCCAGCGGGTCACGGCTTTAACTGCGATCAACGCGGTTCATACGATGCGGCGTCAGCCAAACTGGCGCGCGAACGCACGATTGAAATGTTTAGAAAGCTGATTGGTTAAGCTTCGCTAAAGCAGTCGAAAAAAAGGATCGCTCAGGCGATCCTTTTTTCATATGCAGCATCAACTACGCATCTCTGACGATACCGAGCAAGAAGTCACAACTCCGCTGCCGCAAGCAGCACACCACACTCACCCGCTAGGACGATATGTGATGTATCGCGGTTTACTTTTTCTTACCTGAACTCAAACCGGGAATATCGCTTACGCTTGCGACTTGATCCAGAGCCATAAATGCATCAAATAATTTCAAGGACGAGCCTTCAAAGTTTCCGACGCGCGCGCAATCGTCAAACTTGGCCCAAAGTTGCTCGCGATTCAACGGAAAATCTGGTCCGCCACGTACCGTCACAACTTCTTTACTTTGCAAGGTCTGACCATTTTTTAGTTTGACAGTCACTTGATCAAAGGGCGAATAGCCAGGCATTGTCGGGTGCTCAGCATCATCAGCTTGAACGCTAATTCTTTTCATCAAATCTTGCACGTCTTTGCGAATCACGAAATCATCAACGAGTTCAGTTAAGCCTGCGCGCCCAGCCACCACGCACGAAGCCATGGCAAATTGCATACTGAATTTTGCCTCAAGGCCGGTTTGCGGTTGATGGTTACGCAACACCTTAGTGTTACGGCGACTGGTCACAGCGGTAATGCTTTCGATTTGATCTGCAGTTACGGGTGTCTCAGCAACCAAATCCAACATGCCGTCTAACGCGCGATGTGTACAGAAACACAGCGGATATTTTTTGACCGATAGCTTGGTCACTGCAAGCTTCCAAATCTTGCCGGCCTCAACTGCCGAGGTCGCATCAAAACGACCATTGGGCGAGACCGCCGATAAGAAACCCTGCGGATGCTCAAGCGCATCCAACGACGAGGTGAAACCTGCCTTCACAAGCCGCGCAGCCAAGACGCCAGATTGTGCTGAGCGCCCTGCATGAAACGGCTTAGTCATCGTACCGAAGTTAGCCATAATGCCAGCGCTTTGCGAAGCACCTAAGGCGATTGCCATGGTGCATTGCTCTGCATTCAATTTATTCAGTGACGCGCAGGCTGCGGCCGAAGCAATCGCGCCCAGAATACCGGTCGGGTGCCAGCCCTTGGTGTGGTAGTGATCGGGATCACGACGCGCCAACTCGGCCCAGACTTCGTAGCCTGCAGCATAAGCAGTCACCATTTCGCGACCTGTTGAGCCTAGCGCCTGCGCCTCGGCAATAATCGCTGGCACCAAAATCGTACTGGGATGGCCCTTGATCGCTACGTCATCAAAATCTAGCGCATGCGCGGCGACCCCATTGATCCATGCCGCATCAGACGCACTGGCCGTTTGTGCGCCAAACATTAGGGTCGAAGTGCCCGCGGGCGGCGCGAGCACCTCTTTTAAGATTTTAGTAGGCGGCTCATCACGACCGGCGAGCATCACGCCCACGCAATCCGCAAAGCCCATATGAATCACTTCAACTGCTGCCTTGGGGATCTGGTCGTAGGTTAAGCCCGCAACAAATGCACCAAGTTCACGTGTGATATTAGTCATGATGGCATCCTTGATCAGGCTTTAGCTTGCATCGAATCTTTAACTTTCTGGCGCAGCTTATTCAACGAACCGCCCATCTTGATTGAACCCGGCAAAGGATGGCCAACAACCTGCTCAGCCAACAGCGCCGACTCAATTAATTTTTCAAGATCAATACCGGTTTCAATGCCCATCTCGTGACACATAAAAACCAGATCTTCTGTACAAACGTTACCTGATGCACCAGCGTGCGAGGCGAACGGACAGCCACCCAAGCCTGCAACGGCGGCGTCAAAAATCTGCACACCCATTTGCATACCAGCGTAAGCATTTGCAATACCCATCCCGCGGGTGTCATGCAGGTGCAAAGACAGATTGAGGTCAGGATACTTATTGCGTACGGCACCGACCACTCTGCGAATCGAACCGGGTGTGGCCCAAGCCATGGTATCTGCGAGTGACAGGGTTTCGATCTTGATCCCGTGCTGCTCACCAATGTCGTGAAACGTTTTAATCAGATCAAGCACGCGCTCGGTCGAAATATCGCCTTCAAAATTACAACCGAAAGCCGCCATGATGCTCGCGCGATTCACCTCGACGTTGTAGTGCTTGAACATACCAATCATCGAATGCACGGCTTCAATGTTTTGAGCCAAGGTGCGCTTTTGGTTGCGCAACAAGAATTTCTCTGAGGCGGTCAACGACAGCGATCCGCGAATATCAAGCTTTTGGGTGGCAATTGCACGCTCGAGCCCTTTGTCGTTTAACCATAATCCGGTGTAACGCACGCCTGGCTTACGCTTGAACCCCGCAACAATTTCTGGCGCATCGGCCATCTGAGGCACGGCCTGCGGGCTCACAAAAGAGGTCACCTGAATTTGCTCAAGACCCGTCTCAGACAAGCTATCGATCAAGTCAATTTTGCGTTGTGTCGGGATCGGACCTTTCTCAATTTGCATCCCCTCACGAGGACCTTCTTCAAGGATACGTACGCGTTTTGGCAAATCTGACATGGTGGTCTCCAGTTGTCTCTTGAATAATTAATCTTGAGAATCAGCTTAATCTTATGGCGAATCTTATGTCAACGCACTTAGCACGTCGCGAGATCTCGTAACGACCACATTGCGAGATACTGCTCAATATTAAGATTGGGCTGTGGCACGGTTGACAATCCTAAAGCGAAGACCTAGGATTGTGATCAATATAAGCATCAGCAAGGCGAACATCACCAGATCGCCTAAAAATGGTGCGCTGCACAGTAGGCTTGCGGCGACTCCTGAGCCTAATACAAAAATAATGAAGGAGACATCTTGAACGCAGAACGCGTCGGCAGTCTGTTTTGGTTTCTCTTTGGCGCGGCTGCCGTCTATGGCGCGTTGGATCTGGGCATTGGCACAATGGGCGCCCCGGGCTCGGGTTTTTTAACCTGTGTTGCGGGTAGTTTTGTGGCGCTCATGGCGCTGCTGATATTCGTCCAGTCTTTTAAGGGAGATCCAGCCGCACAAACTCGCGTGGCTGACCTCTGGGCGGGTTGTAACTGGTGGCGCGCTGTCGCCATCTCGATACTGATCATTCTGTTTATTCTGGCCTTCGAGACACTTGGCTTTTTTCTATGCAGTTTTATTTTGCTGCTGGTCATCATGCGTTGGCTTGAAGGCTTAAGTTGGAAAACCTCAATTCTCGTGCCAGTCATCGCGATCGGCTGCACTTACCTCCTTTTCAAAACTATTCTAAAAATCTCGCTCCCCGCGGGAATTTTTGGTTTCTGAGGCGCGCGATTCCCTATGGACTTAGCAGATAACCTCATCACCGGCTTCTCGGTCGCGTTTCAGCCTCACAATATTTTCTTTTGCTTTATCGGTGTACTGATTGGTACGCTGATCGGCGTGTTGCCCGGTATCGGTCCCGTTGGCGCGATGTCGATTTTGTTGCCGATCACCTTTGGCATTTCTCCTGTAACGGCCATTATCATGCTGTCAGGCATTTACTACGGAGCGCAATACGGGGGCTCGACCACCTCGATTCTGGTCGGGATACCTGGTGAAGCGGCCTCAGTGGTGACGATGCTAGACGGCCACCAAATGGCGCTGCAGGGTCGGGCTGGACCTGCCCTAGGCATTGCGGCCTTCGGCTCATTTATCGCCGGCACAATCGGCATCATTGGCTTGATGCTACTGGCGCCGCCACTCGCTTCAATCGCTCTGAAATTTGGACCGCCCGAATACTTTGCGCTGATGATCATGGGTCTGGTGATTTTGACCTACCTAGCGCAAAAATCGATGGCCAAGTCACTCATGATGGCGGGCGTTGGTGTGCTTGCTGGCGTTGTTGGCCTGGACACGATGACGGGGCTACCCAGATTCACCTTTGGCGTCTCTGACCTGCTCGACGGGATCGGTATCGCGCCACTCGCCATGGGGCTGTTTGGCGTGTCTGAAATTTTGCTCAATGTAGAAAAGACCATCAAACAGGGCGTGGTCGTCAGCCAAGTCAAAAACCTTCTTCCAAGCCGACAAGACTGGAAAGAATCTTTCGCACCCATTATGCGCGGCTCTTTTTTAGGCTTTTTACTGGGGATCTTGCCCGGCGGTGGTGCGGTACTTTCCTCGTTTATTTCATACGGCACCGAAAAGCGCATTTCAAAAACGCCTGAAAAATTTGGGCACGGCGCAATTGCTGGCGTGGCTGGCCCTGAGGCGGCCAATAACGCCGCTGCGCAAGCTGCCTTCATCCCTCTGCTGACACTCGGCATCCCTGCCAACGCGGTCATGGGTATTATGCTCGGCGCCCTGATGATTCATGGCATTACGCCGGGCCCAATGATGATTCAAAAAAATCCTGAGCTCTTTTGGGGAACCGTCACCAGCATGTACCTAGGCAATGCCATGTTGCTGGTGTTGAATCTGCCACTGATCGGGCTTTGGGTGCGCTTACTCCGCGTGCGCTACGCAGTGCTGTTTCCGCTGATTTTATTTATTGCTTTGATTGGTGCGTACGTCATCAATGGCAGCGAAATGGATCTTTATTTGATGCTGTTCTTTGGGGTTGTAGGCTACTTGATGCGTAAGTTTGATTACGAACCTGCGCCTCTAATTTTGGCTTATGTCTTGAGCCCAATTCTTGAAGACTCCTTGCGCCAATCTTTAATTATTTCGAGTGGCAGTATGGGAATTTTTGTGAGCCGCCCGATCGCAGCAGGCTTTCTGTTTGTTGCGTTAGTGTTATTGATCAGTGCGGTACTGCCGGCGATTCGCAAAAAGCGCAACGCCCTTGTCGCTTCGGCTGATGAGAATAATTAGCCATTATTTTTATGTGAGGATTTCTATGACAATCAGTAAACGTTTTCGCCTTGCAGGACTTAGCCTACTACTGACGGGCGGCTTACTCGCAAGCGGTTTGGCAGCAGCCAAATACCCCGACAAACCGATCACAATGTACATTGCCTTTGCCGCCGGTGGCACGACCGACATCACCGGCCGCGCCTTAGCGCAAGGCATTGAAAAAATACTAGGTGTGCCTGTTACGATTGAGAACAAGGGCGGTGGCGGCGCGACCGTGGCAAACGGCTTACTCGCGAGCAAAAAGCCCGATGGCTACACCTTGCTAGTCACGTCGGTCGGGTCTATCACCATGCGACCGTTGCTAGTCAAACTTGCCTATAACGCCCAAAGCTTTCGTCCACTGATGCAATTCAGCTATTACATTGGCGGACTTGTTGTCAATGCTGATTCTCCTATTAAAACGGTTGATCAGTTTGTTGACTACGCCAAGAAAAATCCTGGCCTGACCTACTCGTCTAGCGGCCCACATACCCAACAGCAAATCGGCGTCGAAGCGTTTGCGCGCTGCAAAGGCCTTGTGTTCAAGCACATGCCTACCAAGGGTGGCTCGACTGCCAACACGGCTTTGATGGGCAAACATGTGGATTTTGTTGCGGGCTCTGGATCACACATCCCTTTGGTGGAACAGGGTCAGTTTCGTGAGTTGGTCACCTTTCACGTTGATGCGCGCGACCCAAACCGACCAGACATCCCGGTGATGAAAGATATTGGCTGCCCGCCCACCAATCCACCGAGCGGGATGATCGTGGTCGCACCCGCCGGTTTGCCTGACGCTATCGCAGCAACCATAGAAGCGGCACTCAAACAGGTCGCTGAATCACCAGAATTTAAACAACTGCTCGTCAAATACAACTTGCCCTATGCGTACGAAGATGGCGCCACAGTAGGCAGTAAGTTTCCGGCTGAGATTGAATGGTACACACAGTACTTTAAAGAGGTCGGGCTGTTGAAGTAAATAAACAAACACACAACACGAGCGTGTTGACCTAAGCAAACGCCAAGGTCTGTTGCAGCAATCAGAAGAATAGACCTGAGCAATCGAACAAGTACGCAAGCGAACAACTGGAAAAAAGATGCGTCAAAGAAACACCTTGCCCACACAGTGGGATGCCGAAGCAGATGTTGTTGTAGTTGGGTTTGGCGGTGCAGGTGCGGCCACTGCCATCACTGCAGTCGAAGCGGGGGCCTCGGTCATCCTGCTCGACAAAGCCCCTGCAGGGCAAGAGGGTGGCAACACTCGGGTTGCTGCGCAAGGCTATCTCAATACGTCATCAACTGAAGCTGCGATCACGTACTTCAATGCCCTGGCCGGCCCCTACAAAGTGCCTCAAGTTATGGTTGCGGTTTGGGCCGATGAAATGGGAAAAAATAACGACTGGCTCAGTTCAATTGGCGGCGATCCACAAGAGCACCAGTTTCAGCCAGCAGGCATTGAGTTTCCGGATCTGCCAGGCGCTGAATGTATACATAAGTATCACCATGGCGATATTTTGGGCTATTCA
>JBIIWK010000131.1:0-9013 GCA_044338955.1 Burkholderiaceae bacterium | reverse complement strand
GCGCCAAAGCGTCCGTTGGTCGCGATTGTGGGGGGGTCTAAAGTCTCGACCAAGCTATCGATTTTGCAGTCACTTGCAGACAAGGTCGATCAGTTGATTGTGGGTGGCGGTATTGCGAACACCTTTATGTTGGCTGCAGGCTTGCCGATCGGCAAGTCCTTGGCTGAGCCTGATCAACTGGATCAAGCCCGTGCGGTGATGGAAAAAATGCAGGCACGCGGTGCTGCAGTGCCAATCCCCACCGACGTTGCGTGTGCCAAAGAGTTTTCGGCGCAGGCTCCGGCGACGGTTAAGTCTGCCAGCGATGTGTTGGCCGACGATTTGATTTTTGATATTGGGCCGCAAACCTCGGCGCAGTTGGCCGCGATCTTGAAGCAGGCCGGTACGATCGTTTGGAACGGCCCCTTGGGTGTGTTCGAGTTTGACGCCTTTGCGCACGGCACTGAGGCCGTGTCGCACGCCATTGCTGATTCTGCTGGATTTTCAATTGCTGGGGGTGGTGACACCCTGGCTGCGATTGCCAAGTTTGGGATCACCGATAAGGTTGGCTATATCTCGACTGGGGGTGGTGCTTTCTTAGAGTTCTTAGAAGGTAGGACCTTGCCGGCAGTTGAGATTTTGCAGCAACGGGCTGCGGGTTAAGGCGACTGAAGTCGAGACCGGTCAATCAACAATAAAAAGCGTCGCCCCAGTGGCGGTGGATGATTGATGCGGCTCGGCATGATCCGCGACTTGATAGCTGGTGCCCGGCGTCAGGTCAAAATGCCGGCCGTCTTTCAGCTCGGTGTGTAATGTGCCGCTCAGGCAAAGCAAGATATGGCCTTTTTCGCACCAATGGTCTGCCAGATAGCCCGCACTGTACTCAACCATGCGCACTCGAATCGCGCCAAATTGGCGTGTGCGCCAAAGGGCCTTGCCGGTGGTGCCAGGGTGCTCGGTGACTTCAACGCTTGACCAGTCCGTTATGCCAAACGGAATATTATTAATTTGCATGATATCCCTTGAGTTTTAAAGGTTTTAGCCCCATTGTGGAAGGGTGTCCACCCTTTTGGCGAGCCTTGTGCCACCACGCATATGGAATTCAAAGACTACTACAAGATTTTAGAACTACCCCGCGACGCTTCGCAGGAAGATATCCGCAAGGCGTACCGCAAGCTTGCACGCAAGTATCACCCTGATGTCAGTAAAGAAACTGATGCTGAGGCACGCATGCGTGATGTCAACGAGGCCAACGATGTATTGCGGGATGCTGAAAAGCGTGCCGCCTATGATGGATTGGCGGCCGGCGTGTCTGGGCCGAACGGCGCCAGCCCTGGGCCCGGCTGGGATCGGGGGTTTGAGTTTTCGGGGGCGCAAGGCGAGGGGCCCAATCAGGCCGAGTTTCAAGACTTTATGGCCGGCCTGTTTAAACAGGCCGAGCGGCAGCGCCGCGCTCAAGGGCGCGGTCAGGGATTTGATTCTAGTCAAGGTCATGCGCAACCATTGCGCGGCGAAGATCACCATGCCGATATAGAAATTTCGTTTGAAGATAGTTTTGCAGGCGCCACCCGCGAACTGGGCTTGCGGTCCGTGCAACTTGATGCTCGGGGGCGACCGCACTTGGTCAACCGTACGCTGAGTGTCAAAATCCCCGCAGGTGTGAAGGCCGGGCAAATGATTCGTTTAGCGGGTCAGGGGATGCCGGGTGAGGGCGGGGGCGCACCGGGAGATCTGTTCTTAACCGTACATTTTGCTGCGCACGCGCTGTACCAGAGTAATGGTCGCGACCTGAGCATGAAACTTCCTGTGACACCTTGGGAGGCCGCGCTAGGCGGTAAGGTGCACGCACCGACGCTGGCCGGAGAAGTCGAAGTCAATATCGCTGCAGGCAGCAAACAGGGCGGTAAGTTACGCCTGCGTGGCAAAGGTTTGCCTGGCGACCCGCCCGGTGATTTGTATCTGGTGCTCGACATCGTTTGGCCCACTGCAGAGAACGAGCAAACGCGTGCTGCTTATGAGCAGTTGGCAAAGGCAGCGGCTTTTAATCCGCGCGCCCATCTAGGAGTGTCAGCATGACCCAAATGACGATTTGTACTGCGGTCGTGGTTGACGACCACGCGCCTGTGACCATTCACGAGTTGGCGCAATGTTGCGAGCAACAGATCGAGTGGGTGATGACGCTCGTTGAACATGGAGTATTGCCAACCTTGCGGCAGACTGCACCGCCTGAGGGTTGGGTCTTTGCGAGTGCTGCGGTGGCTCGTGCGCGACAAGTTGCACGCCTGCAGCGCGATTTTGAGGTCAACCTCGACGCCGCGGCTTTGATGGCAGACTTAATGCAAGAGGTACGCGACTTAAGGTTGCAGTTGAGAGGCTTTTGAGATCATCTCTAAAAAGAACTAAGAGTGATAAGTAAATGATTTTTAAGGGTAGCAATAAGCAAATGACTCTTGAGAATAGTAATAAGTAAATGATTCTTAAGGGTGGCAATAAGCAAATGAGTCTTGAGAATAGTAATAAGCAAATGACTCTTGAGGATAGTAATAAGCAAATGACTCTCAAGAGTAATAAGCAAATGACGCATTAGTCGTTTAAGAAATAAAGAGGCCGCCTTAAACTTCCAGTCCCAACCCGCTTGACGGGGATGACGAGGCTGGATTGAGATGCTTGCGCCGATTACCAAACTACCCGACTATGTCTTAGAGGTTAAAGGCCTGGGCCTGCGCTATGGTGCGGCGGCGCCTTTGATTGATGGGTTGAATCTTAACGTTGCTGCCGGCGAAATCGTGGCGATTTTAGGCCCCAGTGGTGTTGGCAAATCCAGCTTGCTGCGCGTACTGGCAGGTTTGCAGCAGCCCACTCAGGGTTCTGTGCTTGTGGATGGACAGCCTCTGACGGGCACGCATCCGCGTGTCGCGATGGCCTTTCAAGATCCTAGCCTGTTGCCGTGGCTGACGCTTGAAAAAAATGTAGGCTTTGGGCTAGATTTCAAACATCAGCCTCGCTTAACCGCTGCTGAAAAAAAACAACGCGTCGATGTCGCAATTCGTGAAGTCGGTTTAGAGCACGCTCGATTGTTAATGCCCTCAGAGTTATCGGGTGGCATGGCGCAACGTACCGCACTTGCGCGCTGCGTGGCCAGACAACCCGAGGTGATCCTGTTAGACGAGCCCTTTGGGGCACTTGACGAGGTCACGCGTACCGCGATGCAAAAACTATTGCTGACCCTACGTGCCGATCTAGGTACCGCCGCGGTCTTAATTACACACGACATCGACGAGGCCTTGCAGGTCGCGGATCGTATCGTGCTCTTGGGTGGCGCGCCCGCCCATTGTGTGGGCGAGTGGCATCTTGCGTACACGCAGCCACGCGATGATCTGGTCGAAGAGCTGGGTCAACTTCGCATTGACATCTTACGTACGCTGCAACGTGCGTTGCATCCAAAGCCAGCGCGAGTGCCCACGCAATCTGCCCACAAGGAATTAGCCGATGTGTCTTGAACATATCTCGCGCCGCGAGATGCTCAAATTAGCAAGTTTATTTACCGTCGCGGGTGCGGCCCCCCTATTGTCTGCCTTTAACGCGCAGGCACAACCTGCTACGAATGGCCCGGTGCGGATTGGTTATTTGCCGATCACCGATGCCGCCCCTTTGTTGGTGGCGCATCACAACGGATTTTTTAAAGACGCTGGCGTTGACGTTGAAAAACCCACGATGCTGCGTAGTTGGGCGCAACTGATCGAAGCGTTTATTGCCGGACAGGTCAACGTTGTGCATCTGTTATCGCCCATGACGGTATGGGCGCGTTTTGGCAGCAAGGTGCCGGCCAAAGTCGTTGCCTGGAACCACGTTGGTGGTTCAGGCCTGACAGTGCTGCCAGAGATTAATGAGCTGAAAGCCTTGGGTGGAAAAACGGTTGCGATCCCCTTTTGGTATTCGATTCATAACGTGGTCTTGCAGGCTATGTTGCGTGATGCAGGTTTAGCACCCGTGTCTCGTAAACAGGGTGGTCAGCCCGCTGCCAACGAGGTGAATCTGGTGGTCATGGCGCCTTCTGATATGCCGCCCGCCTTGGCATCGCGCAATATCGCTGGCTACATCGTGGCCGAGCCCTTCAACGCGATCGCTGAAACGATGGGCATTGGCAAGGTGTTGCGCTTTACCGGCGATGTTTGGCGCAATCACGCGTGCTGCACGGTGTTCATGCACGAGCGTGATCTTGAACAGCGCCCAGAGTGGTCGCAGAAAGTCGTTGATGCGATTGTGCGTGCGCAGTTATGGATTCGCGACAACCGTGCCGAGACGGCTCAACTTCTATCCAAAGAAGGCGTGAACCGTTACACACCTCATGCCTTGCCGGTGCTCAATAAAGTGCTGGCGCCCGCCGCAAGCGATCGCGAGTCGTATTTGTCGTCTAAGGCGATTCGTCATGCCGATTGGCAAGACAAGCGCATCGATTTTCAACCTTACCCTTATCCTAGCTATACCGAAGAGCTCGTTGCGCGTTTACAAAATACGGTGATCGAGGCGGATCGTAGCTTCTTAGCCACATTGGATGGCAAGACTGCTGCAACGCAGTTAGTAGATGATCGCTTTGTGAAGCGTGCAATTGAGGCGGTGGGTGGTATGGGCAAGTTCGGTCAAGCGCCAGGCTATACGCGCACTGAATTGATCGAGGTCTGATGGCACTTCAGCAAAAACTCACTACCGCGACTCGTGTGGTGCAGGGCCTTGCAGGTATCGCTCTTATGCTTGGGGTGTGGTGGTTGTTGACGGTACCGTTTTCAGCGCCGAGCTCGATGGGGCAACGCTTTGCTCCTGGCCCGTCGTTGCTGACTCTTATTTCGTTGCTGCAAGGCGGTGAGATCTGGATTCATATTGCTGTAAGTTTGCAGCGTGTAGCCGTTGGGCTTGGGCTGGCCTTGCTTGTCGGTGTCCCGCTTGGCTTGCTGCTAGGCGCCTCTGCAGGCGCTAACGCCACGCTATCGCCAGCGTTTCAGTTTTTACGAATGATCTCGCCGTTATCGTGGATGCCGATCGCCGTCATGGCCTTCGGTATCGGTGATCGTCCGGTCTATTTTTTGTTAGCCTTTGCAGCGTTGTGGCCCATTATGCTCAATACGCTTGCGGGTGTACGTCAGCTTGATCGGCGTTGGTTGCAGCTTTCAAAAAGCTTGTCAGCGACAGGTTGGGAAACACTGAAAGGCGTGATTATTCCAGGTATCTTGGGTCACGTGTTGACTGGTACGCGCTTGGCAATCGGTATTGTTTGGATTGTGTTGGTACCCTGCGAAATGCTGGGTGTATCTGCCGGGTTAGGCTACTTTATTTTGGATACCCGCGATCGTTTGGCGTATCACGAGCTGATGGCAACGGTGGTGTTAATTGGCTTGTTGGGATTTTTGCTGGATACTGCGTTTAGAAAGTTATACGAGGCTTGGAGTAAAAGTCGCTGAGCTGCTGCGCCTTTGCGACCAAGTTGCCGACTCAAAGAAAGAGCTTTGACGCACCCCAAAATAAACCCGCTGACAGTAGCATTGCAGCCGGCAACGTTAAGATCCAGGCAGTCAAAATAGTGCGTACCGTGCTTCTATGTAGCCCACTTTTATTGGCTACCATCGTGCCCGCGACACCCGATGACAACACGTGTGTGGTCGATACAGGCAAGCTATACAAATTGGCAAAACCAATGGCGAGCACAGCGGTGACTTGCGCGCACATGCCTTGCGCGTAGGTCATCCCTTGTTTGCCGATTTTTTCACCGACTGTTTTGACGACCCGGCGCCAGCCAATCATGGTGCCAACCCCTAGGGCGAGAGCTACCAAAAGGATCACCCAAAAGGGTGAGTATTCGGTAGTAGCGACCAAATCTTTACGCAGTTTTTGTAAGTCAGATTTTTCGCGTGAGGGCAGGCCTGGCAAGGCAGTGACTTTGCGAGCGGTGTCATCCAGACACAATAAATAGCGTCTTACTTGAATCCGTTTTTCAGCGCTCAGGGTGTCGTAGTCGCGCACGCCGGCCAGCTCTGCACGCAAGGCCGTGATGGTGGCTACGGTAGTGGCTGGATCGCAGCGATAGACCTTTGGTAAATCGTGTAAGCGATCGGCTTTGTCGAGGGCTAAAAACTCGCCTAAGGTGTGCGTGTTACGTGCATAGAAGTCATTTAAGTGCAGCGCAGCATCGTAAGACCGCTTAATTTCGTAGGGCGTTGCATTCATATCCAGTACAAACTTAGCTGGAACAATTCCGATCAGCACTAGCATGATCAGGCCAATGCCTTTTTGCCCATCGTTTGAACCATGTACAAAGCTCATTCCCATTGCTGACATGATCAGCACCACGCGATTCCAGAAGGGTGGACGTTTTTTGTCGATTAATTCGCGGCGCTGGCCGGGCGTGATATGCATGTTTGACAGCGGCAACCAGTACTTCAGAAGAATTAAAAACAGCGCTGCAATGAGAAAACCGACCAGTGGCGACACTACCAAAGACATGCCGATTTCGCTGGCTTTGCGCCAATTGACACCGTCACTTAACGGGACGTTAGTGACCCAGGCATTGGCTAAGCCTACACCTAAGATCGAGCCAATTAACGTGTGTGAGCTAGAGGCGGGGATGCCCAAAAACCAGGTGCCGAAGTTCCAGGCGATGGCTGCAGTGAGCATCGAAAACACCATCACCAACCCTCTGCCGGTGTCGACATCGATCAGCAATTCGACTGGCAGCAGATGTACGATGGCGTAGGCAACTCCAACACCGCCGAGTAAAACGCCCAAGAAGTTAAAAATACCTGAAGCCACAACTGCAAAATGGGCAGGCATCGCTTTGGTGTAAATGACAGTGGCGACAGCGTTGGCAGTGTCGTGAAAGCCATTGATGAATTCAAAGGCTAGAACAAAGGTCAGCGCCAAAATTAGACTGGCCGTGACCCAAGGCGTGAGTCCTGTAAAGATATCAAACATAGGTTAGCCGTCCGTGAAAGTGCCCACATATTACTTGTAATAAAAGAGAGATGTGGCTCGCACTCCTTTTCGTTTGGTTCGTATCTGATGAGTCTGGAATTTAGCCATTTTTTTGCAGATTCTGCTGTTGTGTGCAGATTCCCCACCTATCCATCGATCGTCCTCCTAGCCGGCGGGGGGGACATGCCTGCCGGGATACCATTCGGCGTCTGTCCGCTAGTCACCCGCTAGGCCCTTACTGTTAAATTACAGGTTGACTCATTTCCCAGCGTTTAGGTGATTTTTATGACCCAATCAAATGCCGTTTCAGAAACCCTGCGTGTTGGCATCGTTTCGGTGTCTGACCGGGCCTCGAAAGGCGTGTACGAAGACCAAGGCATCCCTGCGCTGCAGGCTTGGCTTGAACGTGCGGTGTCAACGCCGGTGCACACGGTGACTCGACTGATTCAAGACGAGGCGAAAGAGATTTCTGCAGCGTTGATCGAATTGGTAGATGTAGAACGCTGTCATCTCGTGCTCACGACGGGCGGCACGGGCCCCGCCCGGCGCGATGTGACGCCCGAAGCGACACAAACGGTCGCCACGCGCGAAATGCCCGGTTTTGGCGAACAAATGCGGCAAATCAGCCTACAGTTTGTGCCCACAGCGATCTTGTCCCGTCAGGTGGCGGTGTTGCGTGAGATCGAAGGCCACGCTGCGCTCATCATCAATTTGCCCGGGCAGCCCAAGGCCATCAGTGAAACCCTTGAGGGCCTTAAGCGTGAAGACGGCAGCGTTGTGGTGTCGGGTATTTTTGCCGCCGTGCCTTACTGTATTGATCTGATCGGCGGGCCGTATATCGAAACCCATGAAACAGTTGTAAAAGGCTTTCGTCCCAAATCGGCTCGTCGGCCACCAGCGGCCTAGCGTGCGCTGACATTGCTGCGTATGGACGACGTCGACGTTGAGCCAGCTTTGTCAGCATCAGGCCCAACGCATCAGGCCCAACGCATCAAGATCAACGCATCCGGCCCAACGCGTTGGCATTAACGCAACAAGGTCAACGCAACAAGGTCAACGCAACGTCATTAGCCGACAGCCAGCCTCCAGAGCGAAGTGATCTCAGCGCGCCTTGCATCGGCCAACGGGTCGGCCTCTTCTTTAGCTTTGGGGTGGATCGGTCGCGTATCAAGTCGCTCGAGCACGACCAAGCCCGCTCGCTCAATCGCGGCGAGCAGGGCGGCGCGACTACGTAAACCAAGATGCTCGGCCAAATCCGACAAAATCAGCCAGCCTTGGCCCTTGGGTGCCAAGTGTTTACTGAGCCCCGACAAAAATCCCAACAACATATGCTGATCTTGATCGTAAACGGCTTGCTCAAGCGTTGAGGCGGGGCGCCCGGGTAGCCAAGGCGGGTTACACACAATCAAGTCAGCTTGCCCCTCAGGAAACAAATCGCCTTGTTGCAACGTGATCTGCTTGGCCATATTCAAACGATTAATGTTGTCTTGTGCGCATAACAAGGCGCGTGGGCTAGTGTCGGTGCCTACGACACGCTTGACGCCTTGCTTGACTAACAAGGCTGCAAGTACACCGGTACCCGTGCCCACGTCAAAGGCGTTGGTGATAACTAAAGGGCTAGCCCGAAAAGCCTGACTGACCAAATCTAGATATTCAGAGCGAATGGGTGCAAAAACACCGTAATGCGGGTGAATGCGGTCCTGTAAGGCGGGGACCTCGACGCCTTTTTTGCGCCACTCGTAGGCACTAATGACACCCAGCAGCTCGGTCATGGGCATCACATAGGGCTCGGCGTTGTCGCCATAGGCTGCCAGGCAGGCTGTAGCGACTTCAGGAGCGCGCCGCAAGGTCAGGGCGTGGTGGGGTTCGAAAGTCAGCAGCAACATACCCAGCGTACGGGCGCGTTGCGCGCGCGCGAGTCGTACCTGATGAAAGCGTTCGGGGTAAGGTTGCTCGGCATACTTGACGCGGCGTTTTGCGGTGCGCCGACCGAGCGCTTGCAGTAATTGGCGTGCATTTTGAAAGTCACCGGTCCAGATCAGACCAACGCCCTCGCTCGCGAGCCGGTAGG
>JBIIWK010000375.1:0-2513 GCA_044338955.1 Burkholderiaceae bacterium | reverse complement strand
GTACATCGAGTGGCTGAGGCCGCAAAACTTGCCATGGCGGATCGCATGGCTTGGTATGGTGATCCTTTGTTTGCGAAGATCCCAATGGCAGAGCTGTTGTCAGACGACTATGGCAAAGCACGCTACGAGCGTATCGGAGAATTGAGCGCCAAATTGTTTGAAGTGGGTCAGCCTGGCGGGTTGCAGGCAAAGCTGCCTGATCTTGAAGTGGCAGCACGCACGCTGAAAGTGTCAGATACGCGCTTTGGTGTGGGTGAACCGACCTTTGCAGCGTTGCCACCGGTCAGTGAATGGGCTAAGAAAGAGGTCTTCATCGGAGACACCTGTCACATCGACGTGATTGATGCGCAAGGCAATATGGTCTCTGCCACCCCGTCGGGGGGCTGGCTGTCGTCAAGCCCAGCGATTCCTGCTTTAGGATTTTCGCTTGGTACGCGACTGCAAATGACGTGGTTTGACGACGACGTGCCGGGGCAACTGATGCCAGGTAAGCGTCCCACTACGACCTTATCGCCTTCGCTGGCGCTGCGCGACGGCCTACCTTATATGGTGTTTGGTACGCCGGGTGGCGATCAACAAGATCAATGGAGTACCGAATTCTTTTTGCGTCATGCGGTGTACGGCATGAATCTTCAAGAGGCCATCGAATACCCCGCGTGGCACGTTGATCATTTTCCGATTTCGTTTTGGCCGCGTTCATTACGCTACAACCAAATCACTTTAGAGTCACGTTTTCCAGAGGCCACGCTACAAGCATTGCGCGACGCTGGGCACGAGGTGAAGGTTGGTGCAGAGTGGTCTGAAGGACGCATGTCTGCCTGCACGCGCGAGCCGGGTTTGAATGGTAGATTATTATTACGTGCAGCTGCGAATCCCCGCGGCATGCAAGGTTATGCGGTAGGACGTTAACGATGTTTAAAAAAATTCTTTTTACTTTGTGCGTTGCCCTCGTTGGCATTGCTCCAGCTCAGGCGGCATGGCCAGAACGCACCGTCACGCTGATTGTGCCTTGGGCGCCCGGCGGCTCAACTGATATTTTGGCCCGTATGCTGTCAGATTATCTGACGCGCTCGCTTGGCCAAACATTCATTGTCGAAAACAAGGCAGGTGCCTCGGGCAATATTGGCTCAAATCTTGTTGCTAAGGCCAAGCCAGACGGTTACACCTTGCTTGTGGGCTCGATGAGCACACACGCGATGAATCAAGCGCTATTCTCATCTATGCCCTTTGAACCGGTCGATGATTTCACACCGATTTCGCTGGTGGCTTTTGTGACCAACACGTTAGTGATTAACCCCAAGATTCCCGTCAATAACGTGGCTGAACTGATTGCGTATGCTAAGGCTAATCCTAAGGCATTGAATTTTGCTTCGGCTGGTGCCGGGTCAACGAATCACATCAGTGCGGTGTTGTTTGAACTTGCCGCTGGCATACAGATGACGCACATCCCCTACAAGGGTGGTGCGCCCGCGGTACTTGATACTGTGGCGGGTCAGACTGAAGTGTTGTTCGGTGCGGGCACGCAAACCCTACCGCATGTGAAATCAGGCAAACTCAAGTTACTCGCAGTGACTGAAAGCGCTCGATCACCGCAATTGCCTGACACGCCAACGGTTGCCGAGACTTTACCCGGTTATGAGTTGGTCGTTTGGTACGGTGCGTTTGGTCCCAAGGGGTTGCCCAAAGAGATCACCGAGCGGTTAAGCACTGAAATTAATCGTATTGTTGCGTTACCAGAGGTCCGCTCAAAGATGTCTGCGATCGGTGTCGAAGTGGTATCTTCAACGCCAGCAGGCTTTGCCAAGACTTTGCAGCAAGACGCGGCCAAGTTCACCAAGCTGATACGTGAGTTGAAAATTACGGCAGAGTGAGACGAAGGCGAAATGATTCCAGCTTCTGCGTCATTCACCTTCCTTCTGTGTGAATAGATCGCCCTGAGTTCCCATAAAAATAACCGATCGGTAAAAAAATAGTCTAAAAAGACGATTTTCTTTAAAATAATACCGATCGGTAAGAAAAAGACTTTAAAAGCCGCTTCTCTTTCAACTCATATCGATCCGTAATTTATTTGGGTATCTGTGTAGGCCTCTTCGGCAAGCGCATTGCAAAACCGATGCCGACCACGTTCACGGCCCCTGCAATCCAGATTGAAGAGCTGTAGGTGTTGCTCCAGTCAAACAGCCACCCTGCTAAAACCGGTAGGCACACGGCAGCCACGCACCAGCCGATATATATTCTGCTGGCCACGATACCGAATTGGGCGGTGGGCCAGTGCATGCCAATGCCACCGGCTGTTGAGCCAGAGACAAAGCCGTAACCCATCCCCACCATGGCCAGAGCAATCAAAGCAACTTCTGGACTGGGCCATAAGGTCAGCATCAGAGCACCGGTTAACGACCAGATATGAGCAGCCGTCATCACCTGTCTGAGGCTAAAGCGATCCATCAGCCAGCCGCCGGTGATACGTGCAGCAGCAATCATGCCTGTGATGAAAGAGGTCGCTCCGATCGAAA
>JBIIWK010000194.1:0-6416 GCA_044338955.1 Burkholderiaceae bacterium | reverse complement strand
GCGTCAGCTCTTTGGCAACGATGCGAGCAATGATATCTGTGGTGCCACCAGGCGCGTAACCGACAACAAACGTGAGCGTTGGTTGAGCGGCATTTGTTTGTGCTTGTGCTTGCGCTTGCGCGGTTGGCAATATCAGTGACAGTCCCAAGAAAATAAACAGATATGCTGCTTTCGTTTTTAAATTTTCTTTTGTGATTGAGATGCGATTATTCATAAAAGCATGCTTCCTTAAGGCACAATTTTTCATACGGGAACACTCCCTTGTACGGTAATGCGATGCATCTCGCGTCGATGGCCTGGGTAATCATTAATGGCATAGTGCATGGTGCACCGGTTATCCCAAAATGCCATCGAACCAGGCCCCCAACGAAACCGACAGGTTAATTCTGGTTTTGAGCTTTGCTGATATAGATATTGCAACAGAGGCAAGCTTTCTTCACGTGTCATACCTTCAAAACAGTAGGTGAAAGGTTGGTTCACAAACAAGAGCTTACGGCCCGTTTCTTCGTGGGTGCGCACGACGGGATGCGAGGTGTTGATTTTGCCGATGTCGTCACGCAATTTTGTTGAACGTGTCGCGTTACGTAATTGGGCGTTGGTGCTCAAAAAATCATTTGAATGAATTGCACGCAGCTCAGACAGTTGTTCTTTTAACGCGTCAGACAGGCGGTCGTAAGCCATATACAGATTAGCAAACAGCGTGTCGCCGCCCAACGGTGGTATCTCACGCGCGTACAGCAGTGACCCCAGCGGAGGCGTCGCCTGAAAGGTTTCATCGGTGTGCCAGGTGTCACCGATGATGTCTTTGTCGGTGCTTTCTTTGACGACCGGCATGATCTTTGGATAAGCTTCAAGCGTTCGATACACCGGCGATCTGCTGATTTCACCAAAGCATTCAGCAAAATGAATTTGCTGTTCTGGGCTTAACGTTTGCTCGCGAAAGAAAATGACAAGGTTCTCGAGTAAGGCCTGCCGAATGTCGGCGATTAGCGTTGGTGTTAAGTCTCTGGCCAAATCGACCCCAAGTAATTCAGCACCGATGTGACCGGTCAATTTGCGAACTTTCATGCGTGGCCCTTTTAGATGAGTGGCGCTTTTAGAATTATTTCTTTTGATCCATAAATACAATCAGCTCGCGAAAGACTCTGGTGTATTCATCCATTTCCTCATCCATCTGTTTGGGGCCTTTGACATCCAGGATCAGGCCATGTTTTTCAGCGAATTGTGCAAATTCAGGGCTTTTGCCAATAGCGAGTGCTGTAGCGATAAGTTTGTCTTTGACTTCGCTCGGCATCCCTTTGGGTGCGACGATGCCGTACGAGGCCGGTAGCGTCACGTTGTAGCCAGCCTGTACGACTGAAGTCGCTTGCGGAAATGCAAAGTATTTGTCTTTCGTAAACGCTGCAATAATCCGAATTTTGCCGGCTTGTACGTGCGGCAACATGGTCGGGGCATAGCCGGTGCTCGCCTCTACTCGGCCGCCAAGCAGTGCGATCAGGGCTTCACCGCCACCCCCGGTGAACGGAATGGTGGCGATCCTCACTTGAGCGATTTTGTTTAATTCTTGAATCGCCAAATCCGGTGTGGTGCGATAGCCCGAGACTGCTGCACGGATTTTTCCGGGATTTTTGCGCACGGCATCCATAAAGTCTTCAAAGGTCTGCCAAGGTGAGTCAGCACGCACCGCAATAATGGTGGGTAGGTCAACCAGCTTGATGATTGATTGATAATCTTCTGGGCCTTTCCACGCAAGCGCTTTGTTCACCAGCGGTTGATAGGCCAGAACGCTGTTTGAAGTGAGCCCAAGCGTATAGCCATCTGGCTTGGCCCGAATGACCGCTGCTGTGCCGATGGTGGCTGAGCCCCCAGGTTTGTTTTCGACGCTAACGTTGACTTTCAACGCTTGTTCGAGCTGGCTTGCAAACTGCCGCGAAATCGGGTCAGTTGAGCCGCCGGGGCCGTAGGGGACAATAAAAGTGATGTCGCGGTTGGGATAGGGCTGGGCCTGTGCCGTGCTTAGAAATAACGCACCGAGCAAGCTGACAAGTATAAAAATTTTGGTGTTTCGGATCATTAAGAACATATTTTTTGTCTCTGCAGTGTCATGGATTCGTTAAGAGAATCCCTTTATGCGGTTTTTTTAAAATGCGCCAAGCGCGACCTGTGCCAACCGCTGAGGGTTCAGTATGCCTAAGAAAACTCTAGGTGACCAGCAATCTTCATCGAAGTGCTTTGGTTCGATGATGCCAAGCCTAAATATAAGCGATGCTGCCAACACCCCAACCAAACTCATCTAGGTTCGACTAGTCGCCAACCAGCGTCTGGTGTACTTGCGGTAAACTCGATTCAAAATATAGCAAAAAAGTAGCAGGTATTGCTGACACCAGCAAAGCCTGCGCCGAGACAAACAATCAGATGCCTATATAACGAAAAACTTCGGCTGTATGCCTTTTGCTTTTTTATAAAGCTGATCGGTGCATGCGGCCCTTGTCATCAACACAGAGATTCCCTATGACTCAAACCGCCAGTGAAAAAATTGCTTCCTTTGTTGTGAATTTTGATCCTACAAAAATCACACCTTCAAGCCGACATGTCGCAGCGCGTGCGCTATTCGATACGGTCGTCTGTGCCGTAGCAGGTGTACAAGAGCCCGCCTCAAAACTCAGCCTTCAATATGCTCAAGGTCAAACAGGCCCGCACATGGCAACAGTTTGGGCAACCGGTCAGAAGTTGTCGCTAGAAATGGCGGCCCTGGTAAACGGCACAATGGGTCATGCCTTAGACTTTGATGACGTGTCATCACCATTACGCGGCCATCCAACCGTGGCTATTTTGCCTGCTGTCATTGCGCTAGGCGAAACGCTGCAGTCACAAGGGCGCGACATCATCAACGCATATATTGTTGGTTTTGAGGTGACCTTACGTTTGGCGCGTGCGATTGTAGATGAGCAGTACGCCAAAGGCTGGCATTCAACAGCTTCGATTGCAACCTTCGGTGCAACGGTGGCGTGTGCACATTTGTTAAAACTCAATCACGCACAGATTGTGAACGCCTTGGGCATCACGGTTTCACAGATTGCAGGCACGCGCCAAAACTTTGGCACGATGTCTAAGCCGTTTCAGGCAGGGCAAGCCAATGCCGTGGCACTGCGTGCTGTTATGCTGGCTAAGCTTGGTTTCGATGCCTCAGCGAAGGCGTTGGATGGCGATCAGGGCTACACCACGCTGTATGCCGACAAGATGGATCTGCATGAAGAGCTTGACCAATTGGGTAGCGTGCCGCTTGAAATCGAGCGCAGCGGCATCGAAGTTAAAAAATATCCTTTGTGTTACGCCACGCATCGCACGATTGACGGTTTGCTGGATATGTTGAAGGACACGCCGTTTAAGTTCGAGCAACTTGATCACGTTGATATTCAAACGAACTATCGCGCCACGGTGCCCTTGATTCATAGCCTGCCGCAAACTGGTTTAGAGGGTAAGTTCAGTATGGAGTACGCCGTTACGGCGGCATTGCATGACGGCGAAGTGGTGCTCAAAACGTTTGAAGATGCAGCGGTTCAGCGTCCTGCTATCCAAGCTTTTTTACCCAAGGTCGTGGTCACTGAGGGCGCGCCGCCTCTTTACCCACGCTGGGCAGAATTAACTGTTCATTTAAAAGACGGTACGGTGCTTAAGCGTCGCGTTGAAAAGCTACGCGGCAGCAAAGAGCATCCTCTCTCCGACGCTGAGTTGATTGTTAAAGGCATAGACTGCTGTAGTTTTGGCGGTCTGAAGATTTCGGCTGCTGAGTTGGCTCAAACTTGTTTTACGCTTGATGACCATCCCTTGAGTGTGTTGGTTAAAACTCTGACGAGTGCCGCATTAGCCTCTGAGGCAAGTGCAAAAAAAGCTGCCTGATGAACTTGGTGCAGCGCAACTCACCCAACGCTGATCTCAGCGGCTTGCGCATCACATTTAAGTGGTTGATCACAACGACGCAACAAAGAGCCTGAACGTCAGGCTCTTTGTTTTGGATAGCAGACGTGGACCCTCAGGGAAAACGATTAAGAGAAAACCCGTAAGCGCAAAAGGCATTTGACCAATATCAATTTCCAACGTACTTTCACATCTTCGCATTTAATAAAAAAGCTGTTTTAAGTTGCAAGTGTTGGTCGTTGAAACAACCATTAACGTACCGCATTTAGAAACCGGTAAACATACATTTCGATTTAGTCTTGGAGAACGGATTTGTCGAACCAGTCAGCGTCAGCATTGCTGAGTGTCAAAGATATTACGGTGCGGTTTGGTGGCATTGTTGCTTTAGATTCTGTCAGTTTTGATGTGCCTCGCAATAAGGTCTGTGGCTTGATTGGCCCCAATGGTGCCGGCAAGACCACGCTCTTTAATTGCTTAAGCCGCCTTTATCAGTATCAGTCGGGCGATCTGCTATTTGATGGTGAATCCATCACGCAGACGCCTGTGCATGCGATGTCCAAAATTGGCATTGGTCGTACCTTTCAAAATTTAGCGATGTTTCGCACGATGACGGTGCGTCAGAATGTGATGGTGGGCGCGCACGCTCGCTCTGAAGGTGGCTTTATTGGCACGATGCTAAAAACGCCAGCGGTTCGCGCTGAAGAAAAGCAATTAGTCGAAGACGCGGATGCATTGTTGTCTTATTTGAAGCTGTCAGAATTCGCTGATCGGGCGGTAGGTGATTTGTCCTTTGGTACTCAAAAACGCGTTGAGTTCGCGCGCGCTCTAGCCTCAAAACCAAAGATGCTTCTGCTCGATGAACCCGCGGCGGGCTTAAATCACACCGAGTTGAGCGACTTAGCAGACTTTATCCGCACGGTTCGCGACGATATGGGCATCACTGTTTTACTAGTTGAACACCACATGAGCCTGGTGATGGAGGTCTCGGACTGGATCGTCGTACTGAACTTTGGTAAAAAAATTGCCGAAGGTACGCCTGAAGAGATCCAGCGCAACCCTGAGGTCATCCGTGCGTATTTAGGAGATGGTAACTAATGAAACTGCTTGATGTTGCCAACTTGAATGCGTGGTACGGCCCAAACCAGGTGCTCTTTGATTTAAATTTTGAATTACACGTGGGCGGTATCACGACTATTCTGGGTGCGAATGGCGCCGGAAAAACGACGACTCTGCGCGCCGTATGTCAGACGGTTCAAACGACCGGTTCAATCACTTTTCTTGACAAACGCATCGACGGCAAAGCGACCGAAGATATCGTTAGAGTCGGGATCGCGCACGTTCCTGATGGGCGCGGAACCTTCACGGCCCTGACCGTCGAAGAAAACCTGAAACTGGGCGCCTACACGCGTAAAGATCGTCACGAGGTACAGGCTGATCTCGAGCGCATGTACAGCAGGTTTCCGCGTTTAAAAGAACGGTTTCGTCAGCAGGCGGGCACCTTGTCGGGTGGCGAACAACAAATGCTGGCCATCAGCCGCGCGCTCATGCTGCGCCCTCGATTGCTGCTTTTAGACGAGCCTTCTTTCGGTTTGGCTCCTTTGATCGTGAAAGAGATTTTCGAGATCATGCGCCAAATCAATCAAGAAGACCAGGTCAGTATGCTGCTCGTCGAACAAAACGCGTCCTTGGCATTGAACCTCGCGGATCATGCTTATTTGCTTGAGACAGGCAAGGTTGTTTTGTCGGGTCCGTCGGCTGATATCAAAGCTGACGAGTCGATTCGACGCGTGTACTTGGGTTATTAAACTAGCGATCAGGTTGTGGAGTTTTAATGGATTCGTTTTTATTGCAAGTCACTGCGGGTTTAGCGAACGGTGGCATTTATGCCGCGGTCGGGCTAGCGTTGGTCATGATCCACCAAGCGACTCATCACATTAATTTTGCGCAAGGCGAGATGGCGACGTTCTCGACCTTCATCGCCTGGGCAATGATTCAGGCGGGAGTGCCTTATTGGTTAGCGTTTGTTGCGACGATGGTCATTTCGTTTGTCGCGGGCTTACTGATTCAGCGGATTTTTCTGAAGCCTGTTGAAAAAGCGCCAATTCTAACGAATGTGATTGTGTTTGTTGGATTGCTTGTGATTTTTAACGCCTTTGCCGGTTGGATTTTTGAGCACACGATTAAATCGTTTCCGAGTCCGTTTCCGGTTGAGGGTATGTTCTTGCCGCAATACTTTTCTGGCCACCAAATCGGGTCAATTTCGGTCACACTCGTTGTGCTGCTCTCAGTGTTCTGCTTCTTTCGATTCACTCCGCTTGGTCTGGCGATGCGTGCGGCCGCATTTAATCCCGAGTCGGCCCGCTTGGTCGGGATTCGCGTGTCTTGGATGTTGGCGCTTGGGTGGGGGATGGCCGCCTTGATCGGAGCTGTGGCCGGCATGATGATCGCACCCATTGTGTTTCTGGATCCAAATATGATGGCGGGCATTTTGCTGTATG
>JBIIWK010000130.1:0-9045 GCA_044338955.1 Burkholderiaceae bacterium | reverse complement strand
CAGACCATGTTCAGCCAGGTAGTAGCGCAACAAATAGTTGTGCATTGAATAGTCAAACGGAATCGCGAACTTGAAGCCTTTCCAGTCTTTCGGATTGCGCTTGTCTTTGTGCTTCATGGCAAGCGTAATCGCTTGACCGTTAATGTTTTCAATCGCGGGCACTGTATACGGTGTAGGTGAGGCACCGGCCCCGATTGAAATCGCAATTGGCATCGGCGACAGCATGTGCGCCGCGTCGTATTCTTTGTTCATGGTCTTGTCGCGAATCACGGCCCAGCCTGCGGTCTTGATCACTTCAACATTCAAACCCTGGCGCTTATAAAAACCCATGGGGTCAGCCATGATGATGGGCGTGGCACAGGTAATCGGGATAAAGCCAATTTTTAAATCTGTCTTCTCTAGCTTGCCACCTTGAGCGAAGGCCTCTTTGGCGGCAGCTAACGGAAACAAGGCAGACAACGCAGCCAGAGCAGTCGGTGCACCCACAGCCTGCAAGAAGCGCCGGCGCACGCTGTCTTCAGGAAACACCGCACGCATGACGGCTTGCTCAACGACCCGCGAGGTCAACGCGTCTGATGAACGCTGCTCGACCAGCGACACGCTGGCTTGATGCTCAGTTTCAGACTGATGCTGGCCACAGGCGCAGCGCAAACGAACGTTCGAATCAAAGGGATTTGAAAATAGTGACATCGTGAGCACCTTTTGCGTTGAGACTTGACATAGGGTCAAAAGCAAATAGCGTGCCAACTTGATAAGAGGACTCGTTGTGGGGCAAGGCTGCACTGCTCCATCGTCAGGCTGCCTTGTTTAACGGCACGATCGCAGATTGATGTGCATTAACTGAGTGCAAAGTCCCGCCGCTTAATAAAAATGCACCAAAATGGTGACTTTATGCACTCAGTTCAAGCAACACAGGTTGATGATCAGACGCTTGGGTCACTTGATTGACCGCAAAACCTTTGACACGGCGGGCGAGCGAGTCGCTGACAAAAAAGAAATCGCAGCCAACGGGCTCTGGGCCGTAGGTGCGGTCAAATAATCTGAAGGTTGAGGGGTATGCTTTGCCGGGGTGCAATACATCAAAGCTATTCACAAGATTGCACTTGGTGTCCGTTTGAGCAGCCCCAGTTTGAGCGACACCGGTTTGCTTAGCGCCCGTTTGACCGTCGCCTGTTTGAATCATGGTGGCGTACTCTTCGCTGCCTGGCTCGAAGTTGAAGTCACCACAAATGATTGTGTCGGTTGTTAACGGCTTAGGTTGATAAGGTGTGCCCTGCTCTGTTTTAGGGGGTTGCGCCGCCAACGCACAGCCTTGCAGATGTAAATCACGCAGCGCACGCGTTTGCGCGTGGCGCATGACTTGACTGTAATACTCTAGATGGCTGGTGATCAAGCGCACCGGCCCCCAAGGCGCTTGTACGGTGCAAGTCAATGCAATGCGCTGCATGCTCGGTGTAGGTTGCGCCACCGGTGGATTAGGATACGGTAAAGGTGTGTGTTGCACCTGCCTCACCGGCAAGCGAGTGGCGATCAAATTGCCAAACTGTTGACGCATGGTGCCGCACGGCGAGAGCTCGTCAATCGCGGGGCTAAAAAACACTTCGAAGCCAGGCAATAACTGCTTAACAATCGCGGGTTGATCGGGCTGCAAACTGCCCGTCAAGGCGGTGTAGTTGACGGCGACCTCTTGCATGCACAGCGCATCAAAATCTGCCATCTCACGGGCAACGTTAATCACCCGCGCAATATCAACAATGCTGTCTAAACCTTTAAACCACTGAACGTTATACGTCACGATTTTCATTTTCAACCTGCCTGTTGATGCAACGATACATTACAAATTAGTGATGCCAACTGATCTATCGATATAGATATAAGTGACTTAACCCTTGCGCCACGGCCTTCATTTAATACCCGCCCGCATAAACGACTGCACAAATTGTCGTTGAAAAATTAAAAAGCCAATCAACAACGGCCCTGAGGTTAGCAAGGTTGCCGCGGTAATGACTGACCAGTCAATGCCCTGATCTGTTGAGGAGAACACCTGCAAGCCAACCGTCAACGGCCGTGAACCGACTGAGTTACTCACCACCAGCGGCCACAAGAAATTGTTCCAGTGATAGCTGACTGAGACAAGCGCAAAGGCAAGATAGGTTGGCTTGGCCAAGGGAATATATACATGGCGCAGTACCTGTAACGATGAGGCGCCCTCCATCTCAGCAGCCTCAACAAGCTCTTTTGGGATCGTTCTAAACGTTTGACGCAACAAAAAGATCGCAAACGCTGACGCAAAGTATGGCAAACCAATACCAAACAAAGTATCGACCAAGCCAAGCTTGGTTAAGGTTTGGTAGTTTCTGACAATCAGGATCTCGGGCATGATCATCAGTTGAATCAGCACCAATGAAAAGATCAAGTTTTTGCCGCAAAACTCGTAGCGTGCAAAGGCGTAGGCTGCCAAGGTACACAGCACTAACTGCATCGCCAAAATAGTGGTCACCAACAGTGTGGTGTTTAAAAAATAACGGGCAAACGGTGCTGCATCCCAAGCGATCAAAAAGTTATCAAACGTTAAGGGCGCCGTCAACACAAGCTTGGTGGCAAACTCCGACGGATGAAAAGCGGCCCAACAGGCGTACAGTAAGGGCGAAATCCACAACAGGGCCAACACCCACGCCCCCAGCGTCGGCAACCATCCCGCGTAGGCACCCTGCGCTCTCATCGGTAATGTGTCCGACGATCAAGTACAAAAAATTGCAGCAAGCCCACCAACGCCAACAGCGCCAGCAACACGGCTGTTAGCGCCGACGCATAACCTTGATCCCAAAATTTAAAGCCCACCTCATACAAATAAAACAGCAGTAACGATGAGGCGTTATTGGGCCCGCCTTTGGTCATCACGATAATATGGTCGACCATTCTGAACGCATTGATCAATGCATTGACCAACACAAAGATGGTAGTCGGCATCAATAGTGGCCATTGGATGCGTCTGAAGAAATACCAACTGCTTGCACCTTCGATCTGGGCCGCTTCTTTGTAACTGGGGCTCAGCGTTTGCAAAGCTGCTAAGTAAAAAATCATAAAGAAACCAGCTTCTTTCCAGATCGCCACCACGATGACCGAACCCAACACCAAGTTTGGATCGCCCAACCAGTTTTGGCTGGCAAACCCTAGCGCTTGCAAGACTTGGTTAATCAGCCCATAGCCGGGTGTATAAAAGAAGATCCAAATGTTGGCCACCGCAATCATCGGTAACACGGTCGGTAGAAAATAAGACAAGCGCAAAAAATCTCGACCAACGATCTTATCGTTGACCCACAGCGCCATACCCACTGAGAGCGCGATCGAGATAGGAATGGTTGCTAGCGCAAACCACAGATTGTTGATTAAAGATGTCCAGAATACTGGATCTTCGATCATGCCCCGATAATTGTCTAACCCAACAAACACCCCTGCCCGCCCTGCACGGGGAGTCGACATTAAACTATCAAGCAACGTCGCCACCGCGGGGTAATGCGTAAAGCCCACCAAAAAAACAAAGGCGGGCAACAGCAGCAAATACGCGTAAATCTGATGACGCAGGGTGTGCATACTTTGAATTGAAAGAAAAGGCGTCAAACTATTTAGTCTGACGCCTAACCTTCAAGCTTTACTTTTGAAACGGACGCAGAATACGCGTCGCCTCGGCCTGTGCATCTTTCATGGCTTGCTCGGGCGTTTTGGTGCCTGTGAGCGCCGCTTGCAATCCGTCGTTCAAAGCTTTAGTCACGCGCTGATTGTCGTGGGTTGAAAGTTCAGCCACGGCAAAAGGCAGTTGATCGCGTGCCACCAACGCGGGTGGAAACTCAGACGCATATTTTTTCAAAGCAGGCGTTTCATAGGCTGCGGGCGAAACAGCCACATAGCCTGTGTCAATACTCCATTGCGCTGCACGTGCAGGCTGTGTGAGCCACTTGGCAAATTTATAGGCGCCTTCTTGCTCGGCCGCGGCAGCTTTTTTGAAGATAAAGAAATTACCGCCACCTGTGGGTGAACCCGCACGCGCACCGGCTGGCAACATCGCCACACCGAAATCAAACTTGGCATTCGTGCGAATGTTGGTCAGGTTGCCTGTAGTCGTCCAGATCATGGCGGCTTTTTTCTCCAGAAAATCGCGGGGCGTTGTACCCCACTCGACTACGCCCGGAGGATGAATGCCATGCTTTTTAGAAAGATCGACCCAGTAGCTTAGCGCCTGAACCACTTTAGGATCGTCGTACTGGACACGATTACCCTCAGCATTGGCTAAGATGCCGCCGTTTTGTGTACTGAAGCCTTGAAACAGCCAGTATGGGAAGCCACTTGAAGGCACTTGAATGCCCCACTGTTGTACATTTCCGTTGGCATCTTTTTTGGTCAGCTTCTGACCCATGCTGATTGTTTCAGCCCACGTCTTTGGTGGTGTGTTTGGATCGAGCCCAGCTTCTTTAAAAGCCTCTTTGTTCCAGTACAGCACCACGGTTGAGCGCTGAAACGGTACGCCCCAAGTTTTGTTGCCAAACTGGCCGTTCAACATAAAGGCCGGGAAAAAACTTTTTAACCACTCGCGGTCTGCATCAGTTTTGACAAAGTTATCAATCGGCGAAATCGCGTCTTCGTCTGCCAGCGTAAACGTATCGGTCGACAGCAAAATTGCAGCCGTAGGCGGTTTGCCTGACTTGTGTGCAGTCAAGACCTTAACAATGGTTTCTTGGTAGGTACCCGAGTAAACCGGCACGACGTTGTAGTCGGGGTTCTCTTTATTAAAGTCAGCCGCATACTGGTCGATTGTTTTAGTGATGGGCCCGCCCACCGCAACCGGAAAATAAAAAGAAATATCCGTTTTAGCCAAAACGGCGGCGCTTGTACAAAGCCCGGCGGTCAGCAAGGCAATACGACTCAGCATATGTTTCATCTTTAGTCCTCTTTAGTTTAAATACGACGTCCGTGTGCATCGAACCAGTGCAGGCTCGATGGGTTCCAACTCAGTTGCACTTCACCTTGCACGGCCAAGGCATGTTTACCTTGCGCACGCACAGCTAAAATTTGAGAGCCCACGCGCGCGTGCAGCAATAAATCTGCGCCGGTGAATTCAGTTTTTTCAACGACAAAACTCGGGCCCGTTCCAAGCACAACGTCTTCTGGGCGAAGCCCCAAGCGAACCGCTCCTGCGGGTGCAGACACTGCAATATTGCTGCCAGCAATGCGCCCTTCGCCGCCACCAACCATGCCCCCTGCGCTGCTGCCGGCGATACGCCCTTGCTCGAGCTCGAGAATATTCATACGTGCGCTGCCAATAAATTGCGCCGCGAATAACGTGCTGGGTTGTTGATAGATCTCGAACGGGGTCGCAATTTGTTCAACACGCCCACCGTTTAACAACACCACGCGATCAGCCATGCTCATGGCTTCGGTTTGATCATGCGTGACATACACCACAGATAAGCCAAGCTTAAGCTGCAGCGCGCGCAACTCGTGGCGCATTTCTTGACGCAGCTGCGCATCTAAATTTGAAAGGGGCTCGTCCATCAGACACAAACGGCTATCGGCCACCAAGGCGCGCGCAAGCGCCACGCGTTGCTGCTGACCGCCTGATAGCTGACCCGGCTTGCGCTCTTGATACGCAGTCAGACTTAACAGATCAAGCACTTTTTTCAAGCGCGACTGCAACTCAGTGTTGTCCATGCGACGCACGCGCAAGCCAAACACAATGTTTTCAGCCACCGACAAATGCGGAAACAAGGCATAGTTTTGAAACACCATCGATACGCCGCGCTGCGAAGACGGGATCTGTGTCACATCACGATCAAAGATCTTGATCTGACCGCTTGAGGGGCTTTCGAGCCCCGCGATGAGCCGCAGAGTCGTGGTCTTACCGCAACCCGAGGGGCCAAGCAATACTGAAAATTCTCCGGCCGCAAGCGTCAAGTCTGTTGGATGCAACGCTGTGGTGGCATCCCAAGTTTTACTGACACTAGAAAAGCACACGGCGGTCATCGGCAAAACTCGTCTCAATATTTTGTGATTATTCGGTTAAAAGCGCTTAATGACGCCGTGACATTACACAAATGATTTGATACCAATCACCACGGCATACTTCGTTTGCTTAATGCACACCACGTACGTCGCGTCAATCGTAGCGCAATTAAGATGACAGGTATGTGACAGACTGTATTTTTATGCTGCAGCGCAAAATATAAAATTTATTTACAGTAAGCCGCAAGGGTTATCATCGTTGCACCCAGGCGACGTCGCACTTACTTTCACTTCGTTTTTTACTCATGTCACAAACCACTAAGACCGTTCGTATTTGGGATTTACCCACACGCCTCTTTCACGTAGCGCTGGCCTTATGCGTGACGGGTGCGATCGTGTCAGTCAAGCTGGGTGGACTTTGGATGGATTGGCATGTGCGCTTGGGCATTGCGTCGCTTGCGCTGGTCACCTTCAGAATCATTTGGGGCCTGATCGGTCCGCGCTACGCCCGTTTTGCACAGTTTTATACCTCGCCACGCAAGACGTGGGCGTATTTCAGAGCACCCACAAAAAGTGCTGGCCACAACCCGCTGGGGGCCTGGTCCGTTTTTGGGATGCTGGCGATTATTGGCTGGCAAGGCACCAGCGGCCTGTTCGCCAACGACGACATCCTGACCCAAGGGCCTTTCGCCAACATGGTCAGCAGTGCTTGGTCAGGCCGCCTGACCGGCCTGCATCAATTTAACGAATTCTTTTTGTACGCCGTGATCGGATTGCATGTAAGCGCAATCGCTTTTTACACCTACAAAGGCCAGCGTCTCATCATGCCCATGGTGCATGGCGACGTGCAGGCCGATGTCGTGCCACAGGGCAGCGCCCCCACTCAAGACGACTGGCGCGTACGCGCTGGGGCGGCATTACTCGCGCTTACCCTAGGTACGCTCGCCTGGTGGCTGATTCGTCTCGCCTTCAACGCGAGTTAATATCGTTTTCAATATTCAATTCAATATTTATTTTTAAGGAAAGTCTCATGCCAATCGTTACCAACGGATCCTGTCGTATTTATTGGCGCGGGGACGGCGACACAACACTACCAGCACTGGTACTGGGTAACTCTTTGGGCACCGATCATTCGCTGTGGGATCCAATGCTTCACGCACTCATGCAAGATTTTTATGTCGTGCGCTACGACATGCGTGGCCATGGCGGCTCTGAGGCGCCTCAAGGCGATTACTCACTGGCTCAGCTGACCGACGATGCACAAGCGGTGATTGCAGCGGCTCGCCTGAGTTCGTATGACTATTGGGGGATCTCACTGGGTGGGATGGTAGGTATGGAGCTTGCGGCACGTAAACCGCCGGGTTTGCGTCGTGTGGTGCTCAGCAATACCTCTGCAGAGTTTGATGCGGGCATCTGGGACACTCGGATGGCGGCGCTTAAGCAAGGCGGCATGCCGGCCATTATCGATGGTGTGATCGGGCGCTTTTTCACCCCGGATTTTGTGGCAAAAAATACAATTGAATTAAAGCGTGTGCGCAATACATCTCTGTCTCTCGCAGCCCATGGGTACGCCGGTTGCTGTGCCGCGATTCGCGATATGGATTTATACCCGCGCCTGGCAAACATCCAAGTCCCGGCTCTTGTGGTGGTGGGCGAGTCTGACTTATCAACCCCGTTGGCACGCGGCCAAGCGTTGGTTGATCGTATCAAAGGCGCCAAGCTTGTCATGGTGCCCTCTGCGCACATCCCGCCCACCGAGATTCCAGAGCAATATCTAAAAGCTGTGCTGCCGTTCTTGAAGTCTTGAGCTTGGAGTGTTCTTGAAGTCTGAGTGATTGATGTCGCTCTAGCGGTCATAAAAAAACGAGGCCCAGACGGGCCTCGTTGTACATCAAGCGCCAAAACATTAAACCGTTTCGAGCGTTAGATCATCTAAATTAAAGAGAGCTCAGGCATCGTTTGTCTTTAGCTCAAACAACCAACCCTACTTTTTAGCCCGGTACGAATCGTGACAGGCCTTGCAGCTTGCGCCGACATCGCCAAAAGCCGCGCGAAGCTTTTCAAGATCGCCGCTACCTGACACATCAGACAACTTCACCACAGCAGCTTCAAACTTTTGCTGGGCTTGTTTAAAGCCGGCAGCGTCTGACCAGACTTCGGGCTTGGCACTGCTGCCCGCTTGACTGCCAGTCGTGAACGCAGCCCAAGGCAAGGTCGATAAAGTTTTTAAAACATCAACGTTTGCTTTAATCGCGGCTGCGTCATAGGGCGTTGCGCCTTTGACGGTTGGCTGCATGCGCCCAAAGTGTGAACCGATTAACGTTAAGGCTGACTGGCGATATTTGATCGCATCTTCGGGTTTCGCAAACTGCGCCTGTGCCGTTTGCGCGAACAGCGGTGCTGCAACCGTCAGGGCCAACAACAGCAACTTAATTTTTTTCATAAGGCTCTCACTAAAGGTGAATTCTTGGTCAAGGTAACCTCTACGTAAAAGGTAGATTCTCTGTAAATAATTCTTAACAAGTGCTGGTAAGTTATGTTGATAAAGGCGAGCGCTCTGGATATAAACAACCGCATGATCGGTTTTGCAAAATGCTCTACACCCCTATTTTTACCGTCACTCGACAGTTTTAGCAAGCGTCTGTGCCATTCCAATATAGTTGCGCGGTGTCATCGCCAGCATCCGTGCTTTGACCTCAGGCGGTAAGGCCAAACCCGAGATGAACTCGTGCAAAGCATCTTGGGTGATGCCTTTGCCGCGGGTGAGCGCCTTCAGTTGCTCGTAGGGTTGGGGTAAACCGTAGCGGCGCATGACTGTTTGGATGGGTTCGGCTAAGACTTCCCAGCAACGGTCTAAGTCGGCATCGATTGCCGCGGCGTTAACTTCAAGCTTGCCTAAGCCCCGCAAGCAGGCGTCGTAGGCGACCAGACAATAACCAAGTGCCACACCCAAATTACGCAGCACGGTTGAGTCGGTCAGGTCACGCTGCCAGCGCGAAATCGGTAGTTTTTCAGACAGATGGCGCAACAAGGCATTTGCCAAGCCTA
>JBIIWK010000374.1:0-2521 GCA_044338955.1 Burkholderiaceae bacterium | reverse complement strand
GGTGGCGAGTTGGCATCACCAATATTACTCATCAGGCCAGATACCGCCTGAACAATGCCATCGACGCCCGCTTTATCGCGCCAAGGTCCGGTCTGGCCATAGGCTGAAACCGAACCAAAAATTAGCCCTGGGTTGATCACCTGCAAGGCTGCAAAGCCCACCCCCAGCTTATCCATGACACCTGGTCGAAAGCTTTCAAGCACAATATCGGCCTGCGCAGCCATGCGCTTAATTAACGCGACGCCTTCGGCTTTTTTAAGATCGATTGAGATCGAGCGCTTATTGCGATTAAAGCTCATCGACACGACCGACTCGCCCTCTTGCCACGGCGGGCCAAGCTTTCTGCCGATATCACCGCCAGGCGACTCGACCTTGATCACTTCGGCGCCCATATCGCCTAGTTGCATCCCAATCAATGGGCCCGCGCCGATCTGCGTGAAATCAAGTACCTTGACACCACTTAAGGCGTGATTGATGTTCACGTTCCCTGTGCTGCTCATTGCCGCATTCCTATTTATAAACTGCCAAGCGACTCGCTTGAATACTCTTTTGCCAGTTAGCAAAAAAATTACTATCTTTTTTTCCTTAAAATCTTAGGCCCTCAGCGCAGGCGAATCGATTAAGCCCTCAGCTCGCGCGAATCGACTTAGGTAATGTGCCGAGAATGATGCCGGCAATAATTAGAACCGTGGCAATCAACAGCGCAGGTCCGAGTACTTCGCCTAAAAATAAACTTGCACAGAGCAGGCCGATTAACGGTACGCCCAACAAACCCATCGATACAAACGCTGCGGGCAAATCTCGGCTCACGATATTCATCAGCCAATACGCAACACCATTTCCGAATAAGCCGCAAAATCCGACCAACAGTACCATCTCTAGTGACCACTTGATCTGCGGCATACCCTCTAAGGCAAAGGCTAAGATCACCTGTGTCAAACCGCCTAACAACATCTGCCAGGGTAATAACGAAAAAAGCGGTGTCACCCATTTGTGCGCGCGCCCGTATACGATTGAAATCGCCCACAGCAACGCGCCTAACAACACGAAACCATGTCCAATCAAGACATTGCGATCAGTCCAATCCATCGCGCTTGGCTGCAAAATCAGGATCAGCCCAGACATACCAATGACTAAGCCCAGAATTCGACGTAACGTGAAGGGCTCGTTCAAAAATAACCAAGCTGCCGGCAACACCCACAGTGGTGTCGTGTAAGCCAACACGATGGATTTTCCGGCTGGCAGGTACTGCAGGCCTACGCTGACCAACACCGAAAACCCAACCATGTGCAGCCAGCCAATACTAAAAATCACTGGCAGGTCGGCTCGCACCGGAATGCGCAATTTTTTTGTGACCAAGCACACCACAAAAAAGATGAAGCACATTGGCACTAGCCTAAGCGCCGTCACCCAAACCGGTGACACAAATTCAAGAGATTTTTTAGCAGCGATCCAGTTCACCCCCCAGATCACCACTAGCAGCGCCAGCAGCAGAATTGCACGACTCCGGCGCGACGCCTCAGACTGCATCAGTGTCGTAGCGAAAACCACCCGCTGCGTTTGGCTCAATGCGCCCAATCGTTGGAGCAGGAAAATGTGCCGGAAAAATTAAATGTCCAGTACCTGCATGCTTTTCAATTAAGGCCATACGCGAAACGCGCGCCAGCTTTTGATCATCGTCGGCGGTGGTGGACATCTCGGGATAGCGCAACTGGATTTGATGATGAATCACATCACCGGTGAGTACGCCACGCTGACCTTCAGATTCAATATTTATCACAATGTTGCCGGGCGTATGCCCATGACAAGCCTCGATCGACATTCCTTTATCGACTTCGTAATCATCTGCAACTAGCACGGCTTGCTTGGCCCGCACGATCGGATCGATACTATCTTCAAACGCTTGAGTGTGCGTATCTTTTTTTCCGCTGCGATAGGTTGCATCGGCATGATCAAATTCAGTTTTTGACATGAGGTACTTTGCATTTGGAAAGGTCGGTTTCCACACCCCGTCGACCAGACGGGTGTTCCAGCCCACATGATCCCAATGCAGGTGTGTACACATCACGTAATCAACCTCTTCAGGCTTAACCTTTGCCTTAGCCAGCGCCCCCATAAAATCATTATTCATTTTATGAAAACCTGGGCGCAACGGGCGCTCTTTGTCGTTACCGCAGCAAGAATCCACCAAAATTGTGAAGCGGCCGGTTTTTACAACAAACGAGTGAAAGCTCATTTGAAGCCTGCCCTCGGTCGTCAGTTGACCACCAGGCAACTCACGCAAACACGTCGTCAACATGTCTTGCGTTAAGTCTGGAAAAAAATCACGCGCAGGTGCATAAGGGCGTTCGACTTCAACCACTCTTTCAACCATATAGCGCCCAACTTGAGTCACTGCCATCATTTTGCCCCTTGTTATTATTTTTTAAAATATTCTGAGCACCACTGTATTGCTTCGATATCTTCAAGTCAAACGTAGTGCTTCGATAGCTTCTAGTTAAACGTATTGCTTCGATATCTT
>JBIIWK010000373.1:0-2529 GCA_044338955.1 Burkholderiaceae bacterium | reverse complement strand
TTCTACGACCTATGGGGTGGGCGAGCTGAGTGCGCTAAATGGTGTGATGGGTGCACGCGCGCAGCGTTTGCCGGTTTTTCATATCGTCGGTGCGCCCAGCACCAAAATTCAGAAACAAGGGCTGATCACTCATCACACGCTTGGCGATGGAGTGTTCAATAACTTTCAGCACTTGTCAGCCGCTGCCTGCTGCGTCACCACAAATCTAACTCCAGATAATGTGGTGAGTGAGATGGAGAGAGTCATCAGCGAGGCTTTACGGCTGAGTGCGCCCGCATATATCACTGTGCCTATGGACCTGGCCAAGATGCCGATTATCGGCTCGCCTGTCAAAGGCTCAGCTTTAGCGAGCATCAAAAGAGTAAAAAGCGATCCCGCAAGTTTAAGTGCAGCGCTTGATTTTGTGATCGGTAAAATTAAGGCAGCAAAGAGTGCAGTAGCGTTACCAACGTATCTCGTTGGTAACTACGGTCTGCGCGAACAGTTACTCGATTTTCTTAAGCAATCAAAGATCTCCTTTGCCACCACGCCGATGGATAAAGGGATCGTGTCTGAGTCTCATCCACAATATCTTGGCATTTATAGCGGAGTATGGTCTAGCCCTCCGGGGCTCAATGTTGCCGTTGAAGCCGCAGATTTGCTGCTTGATATTGGTGGTGTTGTATTCGAGGACTTTAATACGACTTTCTGGACAAGTCAGGCTGCCCCACAAAAGCTACTGACCCTTGGTGATAACTTCGTCAGACAAGGCAACACCATTTTTACTGGCGTGTCTTTACAAGATATTCTTGCAGGGCTCACTGCTCGCTTAGGCGACATTCCTAAGTTTGAGTTTTCGGCAAAACAATCGCCCCTGCCGATGGTGGGCGAACCCTCAGAGCCCACCAGTTCGACAAACGTATACCCGCGTATTCAAAAAATGCTCAAACCGGGTGATGTATACGTGGTTGAAACGGGGTCGTGCACGATCCACTCTACCCCTATGCTCTTACCTGAGAGCGTCGGATTTCAGACGCAGACGCTATGGGGTTCGATTGGCTGGGCGACGCCCGCCGCGATGGGCGTCTGTATGGCCAATAAAAACGGTCGTACGATACTCATTACGGGTGATGGTTCTCACCAGTTGACTGCAAATGAAATTGGCGTGATGGGTCGTTACGGCATCAAGCCAATTATCTTTGTGTTGAACAATGGTGCCTATGGGGTAGAGATTGTGCTGAGCGAGAAGGGGCTGTCGTATGACGATCTCGCCAAATGGAATTACGCGCAATTACCCGCGGCGATGGGCTGCGAGTCATGGTTTAGCGCTCGCGTGCGAACCGTCGCAGAACTCGACGCGGCGATTGAACAGGCACAACAACACGATAGTGCTTCGTACATCGAGATTATGATCGCAGCAGAAGAAAGTCAGCCTTTACCCGAAAATATTCAGCAACAGATCTATCAATCAACTGTTTCTACTCAATCTTGAGGTATTGATGATGCGTACACTCTCCTTAGGTGCGATAAAGACAATTTGTGCAGCATTACTTTTTGCGCAAAGCGGTGTGATTCATGCTGCGGCCGATACCATTTTTTTAGGCGGGCCGATCGTCACGGTCAACATCAAGAACGAAGAGGTCGAAGCCATCGCGGTAAAAGACGGAAAAATTGTTGCTGTTGGTGCTCAGGCCGAGATCAAAAGTAAATGGTCAGATCCAAAGACACAGCTGATTGACTTGAATGGCCGCACGCTGATGCCCGGCTTTGTCGAGCCTCACGTTCACATTGTGTTGACCTCGATGGTTGAGGGTTTGTGGTTAGACTTGTCAAACTTCACCTTGCCCTACGATACGATCGAGTCTCTTAGCGTTAAATTACGCGCTGCGCTCAAGCAAGTTCCACCTGGCGGCTGGTTAGCAGGTTTTGGTGTAGACCCGTCGCGTACTTCGCCTTTTATGGCTGAGCTCACTATCGAGGTGCTGGATCAGATTTCTAAAGATATTCCGATCTTTATCATTAATCAATCTGGCCATATCGCCTATGTGAATAGCAAAGCCTTTGAAGTCGCTGGCGTCACGAATCAGACGCCTAATCCTGCTGGTGGTGGCATCTATGTCAAAGACGCAAAAGGAAACCTCACCGGCAAGTTGATCGAACCGCCGAGCTATTTGCCTTTTCAAGCCAAGATGCCCGTTCCGACGCAAGCTGAACTCTTAGACGCGATCCGTAAGACCACCAAGAAGCTAGCGATGAAAGGCATTACGACTTCAGCTGAAATCACACTGGGTGCCAACCTCGGTCTTGAAAATGAACTGGGCTTGTTCAAATATCTCATGAATGATGGCGGTTTGCCAGTAAGAGTTCGTGCGTATCTGTATGGCACCGCCGTCCCCAAAGGCTTTAACGCGGTCAAGCCGAACGAGGGTGACGCGCGTTTGCGATTTATTGGTGTCAAATTTATAGCGGATGGTTCTACGCAGGGATTAACTGCGGCGTTAAATGAACCCTACTCGTATCCCGCAGGTACAAAAATCAAAGGTAGTCTGA
>JBIIWK010000129.1:0-9083 GCA_044338955.1 Burkholderiaceae bacterium | reverse complement strand
GCTCTTGCCGAGCGCGAGCGTGCCTACTCACAAAGCTGGGCTCGCTTGATTCAAAGCAGTGGTTTTGTTCCGCAGTAAGATACCCCAAACGCAATCGCGTCAATCGCACTGCCATCGATCGTACGAACAATGCCACTCAACGCCATGCCAAAATCTGCGTTATCGCTAAGAATCAATCGCCAGTTCTTACGCACAATCGGTGACACGCTCGATGGCGTCAAGGCAGCCATGTGCGTTTTTGACGAGCAGGATCGCACAGTGCTTTGGAACCGTACCTTTTTAGACGTGTTTCCTGAGCACGCGGGCAACGTGCACGAAGGTGAGCCCTATCGCGACAATCTACAGCGCTTTTATCGGGCTCGTCTAAGCCCCACCGATTTGCCCAATATTGAGCAATTTATTTCGATGGGTATCGAGCGGCATCACGCACAGATGCGCCCTTACAGCTTTGACCACCGCGATCAACGCGTACACGTGTCTTCTTTGCCTCTGCAGGATGGTCAGCGCGTGCGTATATGGAGCGCAGAGAAGCTTGCACATCGTGAACGACGTGCCCAGACGCCACAAGCAAAAACTGTGATCTCGGACGAGACAGCCCAACTTCTTGATCGTTTACCTGATGGCGTCATGATCTGCGACCATGATGGTAGGCTGAAATGGGTCAATCAGGCCTTTGTTGACATCTATGAATGTCTCGACAGACAAACATGCCTGAACCTCTCATTTTTTTATGTGTACGACCGAGCATGGCAACGAGAGCACAGTCACGAGACCCAAACACGCAAGACACCGCAATCTGACTTGATCGAACATTTCAATTTTTCGGGCACGCCCTTTGACCTCACTTTGCCTGGCAAGCGCACGATACGTGTAATTACCTCAAAAACAGTGCATCAAGACACCATCTACACACACGTGGACGTCTCTGAACTTGAACTGCAAAAATCCTTGTTACTGCAGGCGCAAAGCCAGTTGCTCGACCTCGCGCATCAAAAATCGGAGTATCTCGAAGAGCAAATGTTGTCTACGCTGAACGCCATCGCACTCGCGCGAGACAATGAGACCGGACAGCACATCATACGTACGCAACGTTATGTCAAAACACTTGCGCTTCGCCTGCGTTTCTTAGGACATTATCTTGAAGAGCTAAGCGATGCTGACATCGACATCATGTTTAAGGCCGCACCCTTGCACGATATTGGCAAAGTCGGCATACCTGACTCGATTTTATTAAAGCCCGGGCGCTTAACCGAGGATGAGTGGCAGATCATGAAGACACACGCCCTCATCGGCGAAAATACACTCGCCGCAACCAAGCACGGCGAAGAGCAGACCCAACTGATTACCGTTGCAAAGAATATCGCTGGCGGACACCATGAGTGGTGGAATGGCGAAGGTTATCCAAGAAGCTTGCAAGGGGAGAAAATTCCACTGGAAGCTCGCATCATGGCTCTGGCTGATGTCTACGACGCCTTGGTATCAGAAAGAGTCTACAAAAAGAACTGGACGCACGAGGATGCAGTACGGTTCATCACTGAGAAAAAAGAAACCCAGTTCGACCCGCTCGTGGTCGAGGCCTTTTTGTGTGAAACGGGTACCTTTCACGAGATTGCGCAAGCATTCAAAGACTAAATGCTTTAAAGCAAGATGCCGTCGACGTAAAACCAGCGGCCTTGGTCTTTTACAAAACGACTTAATTCATGCAAGCGTGTGGGCACACCCTTGAGGCGACTACGCGCAACGAATTCGACTTCGGCCTGCGCAGGCCCTGTCAGCCGATAACACTTCACATCAAGACCCAGCCATTTAACGTCTGGCTCGAAACTAAGATCTGCAGGGCGCTGCGCACTCGCCCACGTCTGTTGAAGATAAGTGTGTCGCTCAAGCACAAACGCGCTGTACCGAGAACGCATCAGACTCTCGGCGTCTGGGGCGGGCATCGTGTCAAAGTGATCAAGATAACGCCCGCAGCATTGATCAAACTGCGACTTTTTATTTTTGATGACACGACCGCAACAACAAGGCTGAAGATTGAGCCGCATCACATTACCCTTTTTTTTGAATCACGTCGCACTGCGGTTGGATTCTTAGCTTACAGCCAAGTCCCACTGAGCGTTCAAGAACAATTATTCAGCTTTAGAGTGGGTGACTAAAAAAGCAGGTACTTTGAGATTCCAGTGAATAGCTGCCGCACGCATTAAAAAAGTGGCTGTCGTGCAAGCGATGAGCATTAGCAAAGCTTGCTGAGGGTAAAAGTGTAAACCGGCCATCAACAATATGCACCCTAGCGCCACCGGAATGGCATAAAGCTCGGTCGACATCAGCAAATTTTTTCGTCCAGCAATCACATCGCGCAAAATACCACCACCAATCGCCGTGATGACACCCAAAATCACAGGCGCTAAAGGTAAGCCAAAATCAAGTTCATAAGCTTTCATCGCCCCTTGAATACCAAAGAGTGCTGCGCCTAGCCCGTCAAGATAAAGCATCAAGGCAAATACCTGAGGCTGAGTAAACAATGAACGTGCGACAAACGCTAACAGGCTTGAGACGATTGCGATGCGCACAAAAACCAAATCCTCAACCCAAAAGGGCTGGACGTCTAAAATGAGGTCACGCACCGTACCACCACCCACGGCAGTGATCACACCAAGCACCACCACGCCAAAAATGTCGACCCCACGATCGGCGATCGCTAAGACCGCAGTAATCGCAAACGCCATCGTTGCAATGATCGCCAGCCAAAACATGAGAGCATCGATTGAGCTTTGCGCACTTAACATACTAAAGACCTTTGAAGAAAGATGGCTGATACCAATCCTTGACCGCCGCGACGTAGCGCTCAACCCCTTGATCGACGCTGACGGCGTCGAGGGCTCCGTACGATAAACGCTGATAATTAGCCCGTTCGGTGTCGCGTAAGCCAAAGGTGTAGCCAGGCACCGAGACGACTTGATGCCTCTGTGCCATCGCGCGATTAAATGCTAGCTGATCGACCTCTGCGGCAAGGCCAGGTAATTTCAGAAACACATAAAAAGCACCTTGGGTTTCAGGAAACTGCACTAAGTCGCCTAGGCCTTTCAGACGCTCATAGACATTTTTTCGTACCACGGCAAGTGCGTCGATTTTAGGCTGTACCCAGGCACGACCATATTTTAGTACCTCGAGGGCCAGCATTTGCGATGCAACAGGCGCGCAAATCAAATTGGTATCTTGCACCTTATTCATGGCATCAAGCAGATCAGCCGGAAACACGACATACCCAATCCGCCAACTCGCCATGCCGTAATTTTTTGACATTGAGTAAAACGATATCGTGTGCCGCTGCGCCCCAGGTAGGGATGCCGGGGAAAAGTGTTCAGCCCCATCGTAAGTAAAATATTCATACGCTTCATCACTGAAGTGATAAATATTTTTTGCCGCACATAAGGCATTGACCGCTGTTAAAGACTCTTTTGAGTACACCGCTCCGGTGGGGTTGTTGGGTGACACGGTCACGATTGCGCGCGTGCGGGGGGTCACCGCGGCGGCAAGCGCCTCAACATCCAAACTCCAATCCTCATTGACCGGCACCGGCACAGGCACGCAGCCAACCATTCGAATCGCCATCTCTTGATTGAAGTAATACGGCGAAGGCAAAATAAATTCATCGCCTGGATCACCTACTGCCAACAGGCAATTCAAAAAAGCCATGTTGCTACCCGCGGTGACCATCACAACCGAATCAGGCTCGCAGTGAATATTGTTTTCGTCTGCCAATTTTTGTGTCAAGGCATTGATTAACGCAGGGTACCCGATAATCGCCTGGTATTTATTCAGCGCGACATCGCCCATCAAGCCCGGCAACGCTGCAATGGCCTCGCTGGGTGGGCCGTAATTCACGACGCCCTGCCCTAAAGAAATGGTGCCCGGATTGTCGCGCACCAAGGCGGCAATCGCAGGCATCACTGGTGTATCTACCGAAGCTATTCTGTGCGAGAAACGTTTCATCAGTCAACGCGCTCAAAGTAAACAAGGATTGAGTTTACCCTGCGACACGAAAGCCTTTTCTTGAAAGAAAAAGGGTTCTTGTTTTTAGACAGTTTCACAAAAATTTAAACTGCGGTCAGCCAACCATGCGTGTCAGGCGTCAACCCGCGTACCGCATCAAAATAAATTTTCTGCATTTGTTTAGTGATCGGCCCAATCGTACCGTCGCCTACGGGCAGGCGATCAATTTTGATCACCGGAATAATCTCTTGTCCTGTCCCACATAAAAAGGCCTCGTCCGCAAAATACAACTCACTGCGATCGACTTCGCGCTGTACCACCGGTTGGCCTGTGGCCTCTTCGTACAAAGTGATAATGGTGTCACGCGTGACGCTTTCTAAAATATTGCTGCCGATGTTGGGCGTAATCAGCTTGCCATCTCTGACCATAAAAAAACATGCGATGGGTGCTTCAGATACTTTGCCAGAAGGCGTCAACATCAAGGCACCGTCATAGCCATCCGATTTTGCCTGCAATTGCGTTAAACGCGCGTTGTGATAATTTGCCGTGGCTTTGATACGCGGTGGGCTCGCGTTATCCGACAATCGACTCCAAGAGCTCACGCCTAAACTCATGCCTGTATCGGCAAACTTTGGACGCTCGCGCGGTGAGGCGGCGGCCGTATAGCCCACGGGCCCGGTCTGCGCCATCAGCCCAAGGGCTTCGATATACACCAGCAAGCGAATGTATACATCATCATCAGGTTCGTTCGCACGAATCAAACCCGACAGCGCCTCGCGCATGCCCTCTTGAGTGAAACTGTGATCGAAGCGCATCACTTTCATACCAAGTACCAAGCGCTTGAAATGTTCAGCAAACCTAAAGATCTTGAACTCACCCGTCTTAGGATTGCGATACGCCCGTAAACCCTCAAAGACCGCGGTCGCGTAAGTCATGCCCAACGACATCGGATGCACACTGGCCTGCTCGTAAGGCAGCAACTTGTCGTTTTGTAAAATAATTTTTGGTTGCCACATACACTTAGTCCTTTTTTAAATTCAATTCAGGGATCAGCTTACCCATTTGACGATAAACACCTGTCACCGATTCGGTAAAGGCAGCATTGCCAAGATACGCGGGCGTGCCTTTGAGCTTATTAACCAACTCAAGAAACCCTGGGGTGCGCACCATGTCAGAGGCTGCAGCCTCCCACTCTTTAATAATGTCTGGTGGCATACCGCCTGGGCCTGCAATTCCATAAAAGATCGGTACTGAAATCGGAAATTTCAAATCTTTATACGTTGGTACATTTGGGTATTCTGGGATTCTATCGGGCCCGCTTTCTGCGAGCAGTCTGATTGTGCCCGCTGCAGCGTGCGGCGGAAACTCTGCGGCCACCAAGGCTTGAATCTGCCCACCGAACAAGCCATTCATCGCGTCAGCACCACCTTTATAAGGGACATAGGTGGCTTGTATGCCTGCAGCCTGAAAGGCAGCCTGAGTCGAGATATGCGTGCCACCATTCGTTGCGGCCGTTGACCAAAATAATTTATTAGGATTCGCCTTTGACCAGGTCATCAGCTCTTGGATCGTCTTAAATGGCGAGTCTGATTTAACAAAAAGCGGTTGCGCACTGACTAAGGTTTGAAACAAGTAGGTGAAGTCTTTGCTTGGATCGTAGGTCTGTGGCTGAAAATACGGGGCCACGGTAAAGGGACTAGTCGTTGCCAAGGCCACGGTATAGCCGTCTGGTTTAGCACGCGCTAACAGACTTGTCGCAATGGTGCCACCCGCGCCCGGCTTGTTATCGATGATGACCGGCACCTTCCAGCGTTCGCGCAAGTATTCTGCAATCCAACGCGATGAAATATCGCCACCACCACCTACTGCAAAACCCACAATGATGGTGATCGGCTTAGACGGAAACTTTTCAACAGGCTGTGAAAACCCTGGTGCGATCAGCACACAAGACGCGAGTACGCTGAGACAAACTTTTATAGATAGTTTCAACACGGTACACCCCTTTTTAGATGATGAATGCCGCGACGCTTTAGCCTCGCATCGCTTTGAGTTGCTGCGAATACCCAGACGGATCAATTTGTACATCGATCAAACTGGGGCCCTGAAGCTTTAATGCCTGCGTTAAAGCTTGGTAATACTGTGCTTCGGTCGTGGCTTCAAAACCCTGACCGCCTAAGGCCAGCATGGCTTTTGCAAAATCATGTTTACCCCAACGTACGCCGCGGCTGGGCAACTGTTTACTTTGTTGTTTGATATCGATTAGCGACAGCGCACTGTCATTAAAGACGACTACAACGATGCGCGCACCCGAATCAATAGCGGTACAAAGCTCGCCCAAGCACATCATCAGCCCACCATCGCCTGTGAAACAAATGACGGGTTGCGCGGGTTCGTCGAGTGCAGCTGCGATGGCCGCTGGCAACGCAAACGCCATCGTCGCCAAACCATTAGAAATTAAAACATCGCCAGGCTGAGTGACCGGAAAAAAAGCGGTCGCAGAAAACATATGCGCACCGGCATCGACTGACATGCGTGGTCTGAATTTTTGCTCGGCACAAGCCTGCGCAGACAGTTGCACTAACCGATCGGGCGCCACGCCAAATTGCACGGGCGGATAGGCCAGGCGCTTCAAAATATCGTGGCGTAAGAGCGTAATCTGCTCAAGCGACCAACCAGACACATAGCCTTTGAGCTCTTCATTGAGAGCAAGCGCATGTTTTTTTAGATCACGACTGACACGCGCCAAAGGCTTAATGTAATGAACATCGTGCGTCGCATTCGACAGCTCGACAGCCGGCTTGTTATAGGGCCACGGCTGCAAAATCATTTCTACCGGATCCAAACCCACCATCACCATCAAATCAGCCTGTGCCAGGCAGTCGGCTTCTTGGATGCCACCAGTAAAAATGCCCACGGCTTGGGGATCTAGATCAGAAACCACTCCCTTAGCTTTGTACGTTTGCAACACTGGACACTTTAGCTGTTTGGCAAGCTGCCTCACCTCATCGGCACAGTGGCGCGCCTCGAGCCCAACAATCAGCACCGGTTTTTTGGCAAGTTTGATCTGTTGAGCCAGGTTTTGCAAGGCGACCTGATCAAGCACACTTGTTGAACTGTCTCGTGCTACGACTTTAGGCAGGTCAATCAGTCTGCGAGCGACTTCGCCCGTCAGTTCGAGATGCACGGGCCCAAGCGGCGCCTGACAAGCAAGCGCAATGATCGCCTCGATCTCAGCGGCAGGATCCTCAGACTCAAGGCGCGTGACCCCTTTGACAACCGGTTGCAACAGCGCCTTTTGATCAAAGACCTGATGGGTGATGTAACTGAGTTGTTTATCTGTAAAACCATCGGTGATCACAATCACTGGCGCACGATCAAGCTTTGCATAGGTCACCCCATTGGCGGCGTTTGCAACCCCGGGGCCCTTCGTCATGAGCGCCACGCCGGGCACACCAGTGGTTTCGGCCAAGGCACCCGCCATCATCACCGCTGCATTTTCAGTTTTCGAGAGCGTAAAACCAATCCCGACCTCTGCGGCGGCTTCGATTAGATCTAACGACGAACCGCCACCGGGCAAGCCGAACATCTGGCGCACCCCTGCACGCGCCAAGGCTTGGGCCAAGGCCTGCACAATCGTAATTTGTGATGTTGTATTCAAAATGATTACCGTTACCTTGAATGAAGTGTCTGTTTAGTCGGGGCGACGCGAGCGACAGCGTGACGCATATCTGGAAGATCGCTTCAATGCACTACCTGCACCGTTGGGTCGCTGAGCCTGATCAACATATTATGATGCTGATCAATCACGACACTGGCGTACTTTGGTACCACGACCGTGGATTCGCGCTCTTCGACAATCGCGGGGCCGTCAAACTGCATGCCGGCTTGTAAAACATAGCGGTCATAGACTGGCGTTTGCACAAAATCTTTACTAAAGACGCAAAACACTTCGCGTCTGTTTTTGAGTGCAGCAACTGCCGAGGGATCAGACGCTTGTGTATGCGTGAGATTCGCCCTTAGTTGTTCAAGCAACTTAGGTGCAGGCCCCTGCACCACCACGCGCCAAGACACGACCTCTGCGGGCGTATCCGCCTCGGTACGACCATACAAGGTTTGATAACAGCGATTAAATTCTTCAGACAAGTGCTGTTTAAAAGATTGTGTGAGTCGCCCCATCGAAACTGGCACCTCGACCTCGTAGCCTTGGCCAACATAGCGCATCGCAGCGCTAACCTGAGTGGTACATAACGCAGCCGCTAAGCCCGACTCGGCCAACATCGCCAGGCCTTTCTTTTTTAGACCTTCGATTAATTGCTCGACGACCTGCTCGTCTAACAACTGCACGGGCGACACCGAGGCTTGCACAAATTGAAACGACATCGGCGAGGCCAAAAAGCCAAAGGCCGAAGCCACGCCCGCCCCCATCGGAATCACCAAGCGCTCGATCCCAAGTTTGAGCGCTACATGGCACGCATGCACAGGGCCAGCACCACCAATAGGGATCATCGCGTAGCTTGAGGCCTTGAGGCCTTTTTCAAGGGCATGGATACTGGCGGCCTGGGCCATGGTCTCGTTGACGGTCTCATGAATCCCGAAGGCCGCTTCAGTCACCGACACCTCGAGGTGATCAGCGATTTGTTTTTGGATACAGTTGCGCGCCGCCACAAGATCTAAGGTCATCGAACCACCCAAGAACGAGTTGGCATCCAAATAGCCCAACACCAGATCAGCATCCGTTACAGTCGCTTCTTGCCCACCTTGACCGTAGCACGCAGGGCCAGGTACCGCACTTGAACTGTCGGGGCCCACTTGGATCAAACCCAGGCTATTGATACGCGAAATACTGCCGCCCCCCGAGCCGATTTCAATCATATCGATCGAAGGCACTTTTAAAGGGATCCCACTGCCCTTTTTAAAGCGTTGCAGGCGCGCGACTTCAAAGTCGGTGGTGACTGCGCTTTTACCCCCGTCAATTAAACACGCCTTGGCAGTCGTGCCGCCCATATCAAAGCACAGGATCTGCGATAGCTCAGCCATTTGTCCGATCAAAGACGTGGCTTGCACGCCACCGGCCGGGCCCGATTGCACCAGTC
>JBIIWK010000372.1:0-2549 GCA_044338955.1 Burkholderiaceae bacterium | reverse complement strand
ACAAAAAAAATACTCATTAGCCTAACGCTGATGTCTTCGCTTGAAGTGGCTCATGCTGCGTACCCTGACCAACCGATCAAGCTCGTTGTGCCATTTCCGGCAGGTGGTACGACTGATGTGTTGGCGCGTACCTTGGCCGTTAAATTATCTGAACGCGTGGGCCAATCGGTCGTCGTTGAGAACAGAGCTGGTGCGGGTGGCACGATCGCAGCGTTAGCTGTCGCAAGAAGTGCCCCGGATGGCTACACTTTTATCTTAGGTACTTTTGGTACTCACGCTGTGAATCACGCGTTGGCTAAGAATCCGTCTTACCACCCGCTTAATGATTTTTCGGCGATTACCACCGTAGCTGAAGTACCCAACGTGCTTGTCGTATCCTCAAAGTCTCCGTATAAGACCATGGCAGATTTGATTGCAGCGGCAAAAGCGAAGCCAGGTGAACTGAGTCATGCCAGTACAGGGATTGGTGCTTCGCCGAGTTTAAGTTTTAATGTTTTAAAGCTGATGAGCAAGATTGATGTGATTGAAGTCATGTACAAAGGCGGAGCCCCTGCAATGACTGCAATCTTTGCAGGTGAAGTCACGTTTGGCTTTGATGGTGTCACAACCTCAACACCACACATCAAAGCTGGCACGCTGCGCCCCTTGGCCGTCAGCAGCTCGTATCGCATCCCGACGCTACCCGATGTGCCTACGGTCGCCGAAAGTGGCTACCCCGGGTTTGATGTCGCAGCTTGGTATGGGATTTGGGCGACCGCGAAAACGCCTGCTGCCATCGTCAATAAAATGAACGCCGAGTTTAATGCCATCTTGAAGATGCCAGACGTTCGCGAAAAGTTTGAAGGTGCCGGTGCAAAGATGATGGGCGGTTCGGTCGAAGATTTTGTCGCTTTTAACAAAAAAGAGTTTGACCGTTGGACAGCTTTTATTCGCGCTAGCGGGATAACATTGCAAGATTGAAGCCACACTGGAGTATTGAGAATGAGTCGACTCGTCACGAAACTTAAACTATTGCTGTTTAAGTTGTCGCCTCATCTCGCACTGACGCTGGGCGTTGAGTTTCCGCTGAAATCTGAAAATCGGTTGTTTCTTGAAAATCAGATTTTCGCTTTACTCAACGCGCGCTTTAAGCAACAGACTGGCCGCGCGCGCTGCCTGTTCTTAGGTACAGACAAGCGCAGTTGGCATTATCCTAAATGCCTAGACGCCGACTTGTTGACAATGGATATTGAGCCCAAAAAAGCGATTTACGGTAACCGGGGCCATCATACGATTGGGTCAGCCGGCGAGCTGTTGCAACACTATGCGCCTCGCTCTTTTGACGCGATCATTGCCAACGGCTTGATCGGCTTTGGCATGAATCAGCTGCAAGATTGCGAAGCGCTTTTGGCTGGGGCGCATGCCTTGCTCAAAGACAATGGCTTGTTAGTGTTGGGCTACAACGATGGCGTTGAATTCGTTGATTTCAAAGTTCGCGATTCAAAAAATTACAAATTATTTGAAGAATATGTGCCAAATCATCAAACACTCAATCGCAGTCAGTATGAGTTTGGTGATCACACTTTTGTTTTTTTAAAGCCAATATATTGACGCAGTCGTAATCACGGTTCATGTGCGATAGCAATTCAAAGCCAATCACAATACAAACGCTTGATCATTGCCGTGCTTGATATGCAGATTCGTTTGATTATGTAATTTTTATTTACTATGTTTTTGAAAATGCTATCCAATAAAAAATTTTAGTCTGATCAAGACAAACTCAAAGGGGACAACATGAGTACTACAGGAAGCAGGCCGTCACGATCGTATGTTGCCAAGGCTGTTTTGTTGACGGCACTCTTGGCGGGAGCTCACTCAATCAGCCAGGCGCAAAGTTGGCCCTCGGCACGCCCGGTTAAAGTCATTGTGCCCGCGGCGCCTGGTGGTAGTTCTGATCCCTTGGCGCGCTTGATGGCTGAAGAATTGGGTGGCGCCTTAGGTGGGACGTTTATTGTTGAAAACCGCCCGGGTGCAAACGGTAACGTTGGTGCCTCTTTTGCGGCCAAGGCTGAGCCAGATGGCTACACGCTTTTATTTTCATGGCCAGGCACCTTGATCTCTGCGGTCACGATGTATAAGGCAAAGCCCTTTCACCCAATCAATGATTTCGAACCCATCGTATTGATCGGCTCGATTCCAAACGTCATTGCAGTGGATGCAAAACTGCCAATTAAGTCGTTGAGCGACTTGACCGAATACGCCAAGAAGAATCCAGGCAAACTGAATTTTGGTTCAACGGGCAGCGGTAGTTCATGGCATCTTGCGGCAGAGCTGTATAAAAAGGTAACGGGCGTGCAGATGGTGCATGTACCGTATACCAGCCCTGCTGCTGTCAACAAAGATTTAATTGGTGGCGACTTACAGGCGGTGTTTCCGGGCACGATGGCGATTGCCAGCCTTGTCAAAGACGGTCGCTTGCGCGCCTTGGCGATTATGGCCGACTCGCGCACAAGCGTTTTGCCTGACGTTCCGAGTACAAAAGAGCTAGGATTTCCAGAGCTTGAATCCAC
>JBIIWK010000004.1:0-27155 GCA_044338955.1 Burkholderiaceae bacterium | reverse complement strand
CCCAAGCGGGGTACCACAAGCACAGTGCCTATATTTTAAATAACGCTGATATGCCTGGCTTCTCAAGAGTCGATCAGGCGCAGTTAGGGCTGTTAGCGCTGGCACATACGGGCAAACTCAGTAAGACACAAAATCTGGTCAAAAATCGCGAGCAGTGGCTTACGATTTTGTGTTTGCGCTTGGCAGTCCTGCTGTGTCGGCGTCGCGAAGATATCTCTCGCTTACCACTCTCAGTCAGCGTCAAAGGGCTTGCAATCGTGTGCAAGGTCGACAAAAAATGGCTTGCCTCGCATCCATTAACCGACTTCTCGTTACACGGTGAAGAAACCGAATGGGATAAGGTGGGTTTTAATTTTGAGCTGATCCAGGTTTAGCGCGATCAACACCAACGTAATGACACAAGCGCTTGGTCGCCTTGCTGACAGGCGGCAACAATAACCTAACCGCGCGATGAATAGCGGGCCACCGAGGGGCTCGTCCGCACTCGACTCCAAAACAAGTCGCCCAGCACCGTCTCGAAGGGGCAACGCTCTTTACACGCTCAAATCAACCGCCGCCAACAGATCTACACACTTTGTAGCCAACGCTTCATCATCGGCCTCGACCATTAAGCGTAATTTGGGTTCGGTGCCTGAAGCGCGAATCAATACGCGACCGCGTTCACCCAATAAGGCTTCAGCTTGATTTTGAGCGGCCCGCAAGCCAGCGTGGGTTGCCCAATCCGTGCCAGGCTTAAGCGCCACGTTGATCATTTTTTGTGGATACAGGCGCAGTGCCGACACCCATTGCGCTAGGGTCTCGCCGCTGCGCTGCAAGGCCGCTAACACTTGCAGGGCGGCCACGATGCCATCGCCGGTGGTGTGCGAATCGAGACACAGCAGATGGCCTGAGCTTTCGCCGCCATAAAGCCAGCCGCGATTACGTAATTGCTCAAGCACATAGCGATCGCCCACTTGCGCCCGCTCAAACGGTATACCCATGCTTTTAAGCTGACGTTCAAAGCCGAAGTTAGTCATCAGGGTACCCACCACGCCGGCTACCGGGCCGCGCGACAGACGCTCGCGCAGCACCGCATACAGCAACTCATCACCGTTATACACACGCCCGGTTGCGTCTACCATTTGTACGCGATCGGCATCACCATCTAACGCAATCCCTAAATCTGCACCGCGAGCACGCACCTCAGCGGCCAAACTTTCGGGGTGTAAAGCGCCGACGTCTTTGTTGATATTGAACCCATCGGGTGAAACGCCAATGGCAGTGACCTCGGCACCTAACTCGCGAAATACGTGCGGTGCGATGTGATATGCGGCACCGTTGGCAGCATCCACCACTAGCTTCAAACCACCTAAATCCAAATCCGAGGGATAAGTGCTTTTACAAAACTCAATATAACGACCCGGCGCATCGTCAATCCGACGCGCCCGCCCGAGCTTTTCAGAGCTGACGCAATGCATCGGTTCGTCAAGCGCCGCTTCAATCGCCGCCTCGGTTTCGTCAGGTAGCTTCATGCCTTTGGACGAAAAAAACTTAATACCATTGTCGTAATAGGGGTTGTGCGAAGCACTGATCACAATACCAGCCACTAAGCGCCAAGTACGCGTCAGGTACGCCACCGCGGGGGTAGGTAGAGGGCCTGCTAGCAACACTTCAATACCGGCCGAAGCAAAGCCCGCTTCGAGCGCCGACTCAAGCATATAGCCACTGATACGCGTGTCTTTGCCGATCAATACCGTCGGACGACCGCGCCTTGCCGAATGTTCTTTAGCCAAAACTTTACCAGCGGCATAGCCAAGCCTAAGCGCAAATTCGGCATTGATGACTTCGCCGCCCACTTTGCCGCGAATGCCATCTGTTCCAAAATATTTTCTTTGACTCATTTTTTTCTCTGTGAAAACGCGTAACTCAACGCACAAAGGGCTCTACCGTTCGCGCTCTTGACTCCGCTCTGAGCAACGAGGTTTGCCGCGCAACCGATCAACTAAGATCCCCTGCAACCTGAATAGCCTGCCAAACTTTTAAGGCGTCGTGCGTGGCATCGACATCATGCACACGCACAACCGCCACACCTCTGGCCACGCCCGCAAGCGCCGCCGCAATGCTACCACTCAGGCGTTGATCAACAGGCTTGCCTGTCACACGACCAATCAAAGATTTGCGCGAGGCGCCTAAGACAATTGGATAGCCGCTTTGTACCAGCTGTGCTAAGCCATGTAGCAACTGATAATTATGTTCAAGCGTTTTACCAAAACCCAGACCGGGATCAAGGCTGATGCGGGCGCGCTTCACGCCCAGCCGTTCAAGCAAATGCGCCTGTGCCACGAGCGCTTCTTGCACCTCGTGTACGACGTTTTGATAATGCGGGTTGCTTTGCATCGTGCGGGGCTCGCCCTGCATGTGCATTAAACACACGCCGCAGTTTGGGTGCGCGGCGACAATACGCTGAGCCTCGGGTTGTCGCATACCGGTCACATCATTAATGATGTCAGCCCCCGCATCAAGCGCTGCTTGCATGACCTCAGGCTTACACGTATCGACTGAGATCGCAGCACCGCAATCCCGCATGGCCGCCATCACAGGCAAAATACGCGCCAGCTCTTCTTGGATCGAAACAGGCAAAGCGCCGGGGCGAGTGGACTCACCGCCAATATCGATGATGTCGGCGCCTTCAGTGACTAATTTTTGAGCGTGCGCGATCGCCGATGTTGTATCAACGTGTTGACCGCCATCCGAAAACGAGTCAGGCGTTACGTTAACAACGCCCATTAAAAGCGGGCGCTTGAGTGAAAACTCAAAACGCCCGCATATCCAGCTACCTGACATCGGGGTGAGCCCTGACGTTGTCTTAGACTACTGCGGCAGGGTCGTTAGTCGGTGCGGCGCCCGTAGGTGGCGTATCTGACGAATCAGCAGGCGCCTGTGGCACTTTGGGTGGGCGTGGTGGACGGCCTTCGATAATGTCACCGATCTGGTCTGCATCGATGGTTTCCCATTCGAGCAAAGCCTTCGTCATGATCTCGACTTTCTCGCGGCTACCTTCAAGAATGGTGCGCGCACGCGCGTATTGCTCATCGATAATCTTGCGGATTTCTTTATCAACCATTTGCATGGTGGCTTCAGACATGTGCGTAGTTTTGGTCACACTACGACCTAAAAACACTTCGCCTTCATTTTCAGCATAAACCACTGGGCCCAGTGAATCGGTCATGCCATAGCGTGTGACCATGTCACGGGCGATGGCCGTTGCACGCTCGAAATCGTTTGAAGCACCCGTGGTCATTTGATTCATGAAAAGTTCTTCAGCGATACGGCCGCCGAATAACACTGCAATGGTGCACAGCAAACGCTCTTTGTCCATGCTGTAACGGTCGCCTTCGGGCAACTGCATGGTGACCCCTAACGCGCGGCCACGGGGGATGATCGTGACTTTATGTACGGGATCCGTTTTGGGTAGCATGCGCGCCACAATCGCGTGACCAGATTCGTGATACGCGGTGTTACGACGCTCTTCTTCAGGCATGACGATTGAGCGACGTTCAGCACCCATGATGATTTTGTCTTTGGCTTTTTCAAAGTCAGACATGTCAACGGTGCGACCATTGCGACGTGCAGCAAATAATGCCGACTCGTTGACCAGATTGGCCAGATCAGCACCCGAAAAACCAGGGCAACCACGCGCTAACGTATGCGCATCCACGTTTTGTGCCAAAGGCACTTTACGCATGTGGACTTTAAGAATTTGTTCGCGACCGCGGATGTCAGGCAAAGGCACAACCACCTGACGATCAAAGCGACCGGGGCGCAATAGCGCAGGGTCCAGTACATCAGGACGGTTGGTTGCAGCAATCACAATCACGCCCACACCAGACTCAAAGCCGTCCATCTCAACCAGCATCTGGTTGAGCGTTTGTTCGCGCTCGTCATTACCGCCGCCCAAGCCAGCGCCGCGCTGACGACCCACCGCATCGATCTCGTCAATAAAGATGATGCAAGGAGAGTGCTTTTTAGCGTTTTCAAACATGTCGCGAACACGGGCCGCGCCCACACCTACAAACATCTCGACAAAGTCAGAGCCTGAGATGCTAAAGAACGGCACCTTGGCTTCGCCCGCAATGGCTTTGGCCAGCAAGGTCTTACCGGTACCAGGTGAGCCCACCATCAGCACACCACGCGGGATCCGGCCGCCGAGCTTTTGAAATTTAGATGGATCGCGCAAGAAATCGACGATCTCTTGAACATCATCTTTTGCTTCGTCGCAACCGGCCACGTCGGCAAAGGTAATTGCATTGGTGCCTTCATCAAGCAGACGCGCACGCGATTTACCAAAACTAAACGCCCCACCTTTACCGCCGCCCTGCATCTGGCGCATAAAGAATACCCAAACGCCAATCAACAACAACATCGGGAACCAGGAGACAAAGATGCTCATTAGCAATGAGGGCTCTTCGCGCGGTTTACCCGACACAGAAACCCCAGCTTTGAGCAGGTCAGAGACCATCCAGAGATCGCCCGGCGAAGTCAGTGTGTACGGGCGACCGGAATCAGGCGTGACATGGATGACGTCGTTTTGGACATCAACACGGCGAACCTTGCCCGACTTGGCGTCCTCCATAAATTGGGTGTAACTCACGGTGTCTTGTTGAGGTGCGCGAGTGTCGAACTGTTTAAAAACAGTAAACAACACCAACCCAATCACCATCCAAACCGCAACTTTCGAAAAAGAATTGTTCAAGGCCGATCTCCAGCTTGTCATTCTGACGCGCCACGCACCTTTGGCCTAAAGGTCGCGATGCAACGAGGCAAAATACCATTCTACCTGTTAAAAAAGCCCATTCGCACAAATCCCTTACTGTGCTACGGGACCAAAATTGCAACGATCTAAGCCTTTCGACCCTTGGCAATCAAGAAAGTTTCAGAAGAACGATCTCTGGACGCTTTAGGTTTGCGCTCGACCACCCTTTTGAAGTGTCGTTTAAAGCTTTCTACGGTTTGCGAAAAGCCGCTGCCATGAAACGCTTTTACGATCAGTGCACCATCTGTTTTGAGGTGCATTAGCGAAAATTCAAGGGCTAAATCAATCACTTGTTGAATTCTGGCCGCATCGGCCAAACCAACCCCCGATAAATTGGGTGCCATATCCGACATTACTAAATCTACCTTTACCCCTCCTAGACTTTGGTTGAGCTGTTCGAGCACAGAGTCTTCGCTAAAGTCACCCAAAATAAACTCAACGCCCGCGATGGGTTCCATCGGTAAAAGATCCAGCGCCACAATTCGACCGTCTAACACCCCGCCCTTGCCAACCAGGCGTTCGCGTGCCACTTGACACCAACTGCCCGGGGTCGAGCCAAGGTCAACGATAATGTCGCCCCGACGCATCAGCTTTTCGGCATCCAGGATTTCGGTGAGCTTAAAGGCCGCACGCGCCCGATAGCCCTTTTGAGTCGCCATTTTGACGAAAGGGTCATTAATGTGCTGCATGACCCACTCTTTAGAAAATTTGTTCTTCGCCATTACCGTACAATCTACCTTATGACTATTATGGAACTTACCCCCCGCGAGCGTAGTTCGCTTCGCGCTGCTGCTCACCCCCTGCGCCCGGTTGTACTGATTGGCGACAACGGGCTCACTGAGGCAGTTTTAAAAGAAATCGACCTAAACCTGTCTGCTCACGAGCTGATTAAGGTTCGTGCCGGCAGTGCTGACCGCGACGAGCGCGATGCCATGCTTGCAACAATTTGCGACACCCTTTCGTGCGCGACAGTGCACCATCTGGGCAAAATGCTGATTCTGTATCGCTTCGGGTCAAAGGGCACCTACCTTAAACCGCCTGCTGAACCTGCAACCCCAGCCAAGCGTAAGCCTAACGAACCCCACACACCTAAAAAGCTAGCTGCAGCAGGCAAAAAGGTACAAAAGCCCAGTCGCCGCAATCGCCCTGAACGCGAGCCAGCCGACTTGGCTACTGATCGCCCAACTGTCTATTCGGGCGATCGTCCTGCTCGCCCAAGCAAACGCGCAAGCGCCAAGGATACCGCACATGGGATTCCGCGTCGCAGTGGCAGCGCTTTGTCGCTACGTGCCGGCGCCCGGCGTGGGGCACTTGGCACTACCGTACGTAAGCGAGCCCCTGCTAAACGCTAAAAAACTTATTAGCGTATTGACACTCGCGCAACCTACGGCACCGCTACCATCACAAAAATTTCGACTGACAGCACACTTAGCGGTGCTGTTTTTTTTTGCAAAGCTGGTCGCTGGTATGACCGCTTAGACGCCACTCAGTCATGGCACTCAGCCACCTACACGTGCGCCTAGACGCGCTGGGTTAGCTCGAGTTATAGATATTTGATGCTGATGATTTCGTATTCGCGTGAACCGGCCGGGGCTTTTACCTCGACGACGTCACCTTCATATTTGCCAATCAAAGCACGCGCCACAGGGCTTGAGACCGAAATTAAATTTGCACGAATATCGGCCTCGACATCACCAACGATTTGGTAAGTTACCTTGGCACCCGACTCGAGGTCTTCAATTTCGACGGTTGCGCCAAACACCACACGGCCATCAGCATCAATGGTGCTCGGTTCAATGAGCTGGGCGTTAGAAAGCGTGCCGTCGAGTTCGGCGATACGCCCTTCAATAAAGCCTTGACGCTCGCGTGCGGCATCGTACTCGGCGTTTTCAGACAAGTCGCCATGCGAACGCGCTTCAGCAATGGCGTTAATGACCGCAGGGCGATCGACATGCTTGAGCCGCTGCAGTTCAGCTTGCAAGCGCTCGGCCCCGCGCACGGTAAGAGGAATGGTTGCCATGATGTTTTCCAGAAAAGCAAAACCCCGGCTCGGGTCAGAACCGGGGTGATCAACAATACCTCTATTGTGAGGAAACTTTACGGTAAATGCAAGCTTGGTGACATACGGATGACCCCAATTTTTTGTTCGAGATCTTGCCAGGGTGGTTGAGTGGGGGCAAAGCGACTGCGCATATAGGTCACTAATTCACTCAATTGTCGATCGTCAAACTGCCTGGCAAAACCTTGCATAAAGCCGATTTGCTCGCTGGCAGGTTTGCGAATCCCTTCCAGAATCACGCGGATCACATTGTCAGGTTGCGCACTGTGCAGGCCGGTGCTCAGCGCCAGCGGAATATTGACACCAAGCAAACGCGGGCCATCGCCGTCGTGGTGACACGAGGCGCAGGCGGCCTGAAACATGCGTTGCGCAGAGCCCAGAAGCATGGGCTCACGCGCGGCGGCCTGCGCGACGTAGGTTTGAGCGACCAGAGCCGAGGCGCTTGTCGTCGGCAAAACAGCGATCGAAACACCCGCGGGGCTTACAGCACTCGTTTCGCTTGGTGCAGCAGCAAGCGATGTCACTTGGCTGGGAGACCTCTGTGTTGGTTGCTGCTCTTGAAACGACGCCAAATAATGCGCCATCGCAGCTATATCTGTGTCTGGCACTTGCGCTAATTGCCTGACGACTGGTGCCATCGGCCCCGAGGCGCTGCCGTGCTCAGCGCTATGGCCGTTGCGTAAATAATCGTAGAACGCCGCTTGCGTCCAAGGCACCGGGCTAGGCGACCGCGCATTCAGCGCAGGGGCCTGCCAGCCATCAACGGTCGCACCACTCAAATAGGCCAGCCCTGAGCGTTCGCCACCCAAGGCATCGCGCGAAGTGTGGCAAGCCGAACAGTGCCCCAATCCATTGACAAGATATTCGCCACGCAACCAGGCCGGTGTTCGATCGACTTCGGTCTGTGTTGGTTGGGCAGCAGGAGCAGGCCCGGGCGTCAGGTACAGCGCATTCCAAAACGCCATGAGCGGACGCAGACTAAACGGAAACGCCAGCTTGGTTTCGGGCGTTGCCTGGCGCACAGGCTCTTGCGACATCAGCCAACCGTATAACGCGGTCAGATCTTCGTCAGTCGTGCGGGTGAACGAGGTGTACGGAAACGCGGGATACAAGTGATGCCCATCGCGTGAAATACCTTCACGCATGGCACGATTAAACGCTTGTTGCGACCACAGGCCGATACCCGTTTGAGGATCTGGGGTCAGGTTGGTGCTGTAAACCGTACCAAAGGGGGTTTGAATACCGAGGCCACCCGCGTTTGGCTTACCTTGCGCACTCGTGTGACAGGTCACGCAATTACCTAACGCGGCTAACTCGCGACCGCGTTCAAGCGTCGCGGTTGAGTAAGTCGTGGTCTGTTGCGAGACCGGCGCCAACACAGTGCGCTGCCCCAGCAGTGACCACGTCGCGCCAAGTAACGTGGTACCGAGCGCCGCCGTCAACGCAGCGGCACGCAGCCACCACGCGCGCGGCTTGGGCCAGCGTGCGTCGGCATGATCGGTGTGTTGACGCGCAAAGCCTGCTCGCAACGGGTCACTTGTTTGCGAGGCTGACTGAAGTTTGTCTGAGGCTTGCGCTGCCAGCTGAGGATTGCCGTAGGCGTGGGAGTCTGAGTCGCCCTGATACATCAAAGGGTTCAAGGCAGCGCGTACGACCTCAGGTGTAAAGGGTGGCTGCCTGAAACGCACACCGGTCGCATCAAAAATCGCGTTGGCAATCGCAGCCGTTCCGGGCACCGATGCCGACTCACCCGCCCCGAGCGCCGGCTCGTTGTGGCGCGGCATCTGCATCACTTCGATGACAGGCACCTGCCTAAAACTCAAAATTGGATACGACCCCCATTCACGGGTGGCAACGGTGTTGCGCTCACGCTCAGTGGGGACTTGTTCAAGCATGGCACGACTAGTGGTTTGCACCACATTGCCATGAATCTGATGTTCAACACCGGCAGGGTTGATCGTTAAGCCCGCATCGTGACCCACCACCACCCGTTTGACATGCACTTCACCGGTGCGCTTGTTGACTTCCACATCCGCAATCCAAGCCGCCCACGCGGCACCAAACCCTGGCCACTTGCTGTGTACATAGCGCGCCCACGCGACGCCCTGCCCGTACAAGATATCGCCGTCTGCGCCCTGCTGTTGCGGCTGCTCATGCATTTTCCAGCCAGCTTTAGCAGCGGTTGCTTGTAATAATTCACGCGCACGTGGGTCATCAAGGTAACGCAACCTAAAGGTCAGCGGATCCACCCCCGCAGCGGTTGCAAGCTCATCGATGTAGGACTCGTGGGCAAACGAGTTGGGCATCGCCGATACGCCGCGCAACCACGAGGCGCGCAAGATTGGCGGCATATCATTGACCGTGACGCGCAAATTTTGCAAGGTGTAGGGCGGGCGCGCGGTGCGATCCCCCATCTCATAGGCTTGTGCGTTGGGTTCGATCGTGCGCGTCAGTAATAGCGCAAGCGTGGGTGCACCGTTTGAAGGGTATGAGGTTGAAAAATCGTAGGCTGCAATCGAGCCGTCTGCATGCAAGCCGCCACGCACCTCCATCCATTGTGCAGCGCCTTTGGGCTCCCAAAGATTTTCTTGCTCGCGCGTCAGCTGTACGCGCACCGGCGCACCGACTGCTCGTGCGAGCAGTACGGCATCTGCCGCCACATCGTCCGCACCGTTGCGGCCATAGCACCCCGAGGCCTCCATGCGTACGATTTCAATCGCCGTGTCTTGTAGCGTGGTCAGGCGCGCCAAGTCTGCACGCAACACGTGAGGGTTTTGCGTGCCCGCCCAAACGGTTAGCGCAAACGGATCGGTCGGATCGGTTTTAAATTCGGCCACGGCACACGAGGGACCAATCGACGCGTGCATCTGATAGGGCCAGATGTAGGTGCGCGACATCGACTGCGCAGCCGATGCAAGCGCCTGATCGACATCTCCCTCATCCACAAGCTGACGCGGTGTCGCTGGGTTGTTACGCAACGCCTGTTCGACGTTTGACAGGTCGGGCAAGCCCGCCCAGGGCTTCCAGTGCACACGCAAGGTGTTGGCGGCCATTTCAGCAAACTCTTCGCGCTCAGCCACCACACCAACAAAATCCCGAATCACCACGACAGCACGAATGCCTGGAATATGAGCAATCGACGACTCGTCGACTGACTCAAGTAAGTTACCAATAAAGTCGCCGTGGTCGGCCCCCGCATAGGGCGGACGAATCACTCGGCCATGCAACATGCCGGGCAGTCGCATATCGTGCACGAACACGAGTTCGCCCGTTGCTTTAGCCGGAATATCTACACGCGGCACTGACTGCCCGACCGTGCGGTAGGTTGCAGGATCTTTGACTGGCGTACTCAGTTCAAGCTTCAGGTGAATGCGCTGGCCAGTGAGTAATGCGGCGTAGCTAATCGAAGCGGCGGTCGCCATCGTGTTTGTGTTTGCGCCAGCAGCAATAGACACGATTCCATTGCTCACTTGCAATTGCGCCGTAGGCACTGCGAATTTGGCCGCTGCTAACTCAAGCAAGTATTGTCGTGCCTGGGCTGCAGCTGCCCGCAAGGGTGCCGCGTGGTTTTGGATTGAACCACTGGCAATGGTGGGCCCTTGATTGGGCGCTGTGCCGGTGTCACCCAAAATGACCTCGATCTGTTCAAGCGCCACATCAAGTTCTTCGGCCACAATTTGAGCAAATGCAGTTTGGATTCCAGTGCCAAGATCCACATGGCCATGCAAAGCTACCACCCCGCCGTTCTCCCAAAGCGCGAGCAAAATTTCAACGCCTTCAGCAGGGTTGCCTGGCACGGCTGCAGGTTGGCCTGGCGCCGGCGGATTGGCAGGCGGCGGGTCGCGCACCACCAACAACGCACCATTCGCGCTTAAAAATTCTGCACGAGTACGCAAAGAACTAGGGTGCGTCATGACTGCGCCTGTGTTGGGCGTGCATCAGTACCGCTGCACGCTTGACCGCACGAATAATTTCGAGGTGCGTGCCGCAACGACAGAAGTTACCCGACAACGCGCTGCGAATTTCGGCCTCAGTGGGGTCAGGTGTATGCGTCAGTAAAGACAACGTCATCACAATCATGCCATTGAGACAATACCCACACTGCGCGGCTTGCTCGTCAATAAACGCCTGCTGCACAGGGTGCAACTGCCCGCGTGACCCCAGCCCTTCGAGCGTGGTAATGGCGCGTCCTTGTACGCCTTGTGCAGGCACCACGCACGAGCGCGCAGCCACTCCATCAATCAGCACGGTACAGGCACCGCACTGACCTAAGCCACAGCCATATTTAGGCCCATTCAAAGCTAGATCATTACGCAGCACATGCATCAACGACACCTCAGCTGACAAGGACAAGTCGTGTTGCGCACCATTGATGCGTAAGCTGCAGGGTGACAAAGTGTTCATCAAAGACCTCAGACGCTTAGATACGTTTGTCGTATATGCTCATTCGCATCGAGCTCGGCCATCGTGCCGCCAAATCGTATTTGCCCTTTTTCAAGTACATAAGCACGGTCGCACACCAAGCGCGCAAAATGAAGGTTTTGCTCAGACAGCAAAATACTGACCCCTTGCTTTTTTAGCGCCAAAATCATTTGAACCATTTGCTCGACAATCACTGGCGCGACACCTTCAGAGGGCTCATCGAGCAGCACCAAGTAGGGGTTGCCCATCAAACTGCGCGCCACGGTTAGCATTTGCTGTTCACCACCACTCATCTGCCCGCCCGGGCGTCTGGGCATCTCGCCTAGGTTTGGAAATAGCGTAAACAACTGTTGCACAGTCCAGGCCGGGGCAGCAGCGCCATCGGGCCACAAACGGGCCTTTTGCCGGCCCACTTCGAGATTCTCTAAAACAGTTAAATCGGTGAAGATGCGACGGTCTTCAGGCACATAGCCCAAGCCACTCGCAGCAATACGATGGGCGGGATCCTTAGAAATATCGCGACCCATAAAGTGCAAGCCACCGGTGCGCTTTTCAAGTAAACCCATCAACGCCTTCATGGTGGTTGACTTACCGGCCCCATTGCGCCCCATCAACGCCACGACTTCGCCACGTTTCACTTCAAAATTTACGTCATACAAAATTTGAGCGGCACCGTACCAGGCGCACAAGTGTTGCGCGGATAACAGCGGTTCTATCTGACTAGGCGAACTCAACTCACTGTTCGCCTCTTTAGCCCCCTGAGCTCTGCGCAAAGCTGCGTGAGGCGCTTGGGTTAACGGTTCTGCGACCAACCCATTCTGTGTGCCCTGCTCGAATTGATCCGAGGTCAATCTTTTGTGCGCGTCTTCGTTTACCCGACTCGCAGGTTGATCCACCGAGACAGCCGCCTCATTTTCAAATGTCGCACCAGAGCCAAAGTACACCTCTTGCACCTTGGCATCTTTGCGGATGTCCTCTGCACTGCCTTGGGCAATCAGTCGACCTCGGGCCAAGACAATCATACGGTCGGCGTGGGCAAACACGACATCCATACTGTGCTCAGTAAACAGAACGGCAATTTTTTGTTCAATCACCAATTTTTTAGTCAACGCCATTAACGCGTTGCGCTCTTGCGGCGCCATCCCCGCTGTCGGCTCATCCATCAGCAATAAGCGCGGCCGATTGGCCAGTGCAATCGCCAACTCAACACGCTTCACATCGCTATAGGCCAGCTCGCTACAAGCGCGCTCTGCCTGCGAGGCCATGCCCACCTGCTCAAGCAACTCAAGCGCGCGCTCGCGTTCGTGTAAACGCGCGGCCTTGAAAAAAGAAAATACCCGACCTGCGTGCGACAACAACGCCATCTGCACGTTTTCAATCACAGTCAATGAGTAAAAAGTTTCGGCGATCTGAAATGTTCGACCGACCCCTAGGCGCCAGATCTCTCGGGGCGCGAGGCCTACAAGCTCTTGTCCAGAGAAACGAATCGAACCACGATCCGCCTGTAACTGACCATTGACCATGTTGAACGTGGTTGACTTGCCCGCACCATTCGGACCAATCAGTGCAAGCAACTCACCTGCTGCGATCTCAAAGGAAATCCCATCAACGGCCTTCACCCCGCCAAACGACTTACCCAAGTCTTGAACTGTCAAGAGACTCATGCCTGCCCCTTCGCGAAAAAAGGCAGCCTGAGGCGACGCGCAAAGCCCGCTAGCCCTTCAGGAAACAACAACACCAACAATAAAATAATGCCACCCAACATCGCACGCCAGTATTCAGTATTGCGTGCGATCACATCATGCAACCAGGTAAAACTGACGGCGCCTACGATAGGGCCCGCCAGGGTCTGGATACCACCGAGCAACACCATCACGAGGCCATCCACCGAACGGCTCACGTGTAAGGTTTCGGGCGAGATGCTGCCTTTTGAAAAAGCGTAAAGCGCGCCAGCCACACCCGCAAAGACACCGGCGATCACAAAGGCGACCCACTGCACACGCTTGACATCGATGCCAATTGCATCGGCGCGCATCGGCGAATCACGACCGGCACGCATTGCGTACCCCAGAGGGGCGTACAACATGCGACGCAGCAGCCAAACACTTAACACGACGAAAATAAGTGTCAAAAAATAATAGTGTTTTTTGTCAGTCAGCCATGCCGCGGGCCACACGCCCGTCAGACCATTGCTACCGCCGGTCAAGGCGTCCCACTGAAATACTACTGCCCAGGTGATTTGCGCAAAGGCCAAGGTCAACATCGCCAAATAGACGCCTGATAAGCGCACACTGAACCAGCCAAACAACAGCGCACCCAAACCCGCCACGAGCGGTGCCAACACCAGCGCAACCTCCATCGGCAAGCCAACTACTTTCAATAAGAGTGCGGCACCATATGCACCCAAGCCAAAATACGCGGCATGACCAAACGAATGCATGCCGGCCGGCCCCATGATGAAGTGCAAGCTTGTTGCAAACAACACGGCAACCAGCAAGTCGATACTCAGCACCGTAAAGTAAGGCGAAGCTGCGGTCAGCCAAGGCAGCAGCACCAGCAGCGCCACCGCGCCTAACTGCAACGCGAGCGTCAACCGTGTGGGCGCACGCAAGGGGGCCTCGATGTGTGCGGCATGGCGCGCGGGCGGCTGTGGCCTTCCCAATAGCCCCCAAGGGCGCAGCACCAGCACCACCGCCATCACCAAAAACTCAACCACCAAGGTAAGCTTTGAAAAAGAGATGGCTGTACCGAAAATATTAACAACGCCCAACCAAATACAAATGGCTTTTAACTCAGCGATTAACAGAGCGGCTACAAAGGCACCGGGGATCGAGCCCATCCCACCTACCACCACGACGACAAAAGCGGCGCCAATCGTGTTGAGATCCATTTCAAGGTTTGCGGGCTCGCGAGGTAGTTGTAAAGCGCCGCCCAAACCCGCCAACAATGCACCCAACGCGAATACGCTAGTAAACAACCACGCCTGATTGACACCCAGTGCAGCCACCATCTCACGGTCTTGCGTGGCTGCGCGAATGAACGTCCCCCACCGAGTACGTGTCAGCAACAGCCAAAGCAAACCGAGCAGCACGGGACCTACAACTATTAAAAATAAATCGTACGCGGGGAAACTGCGCCCCAAAATTTGCACCGCGCCCTTCAAACCCGGAGCGCGTGGCCCTAACAGCTCTTCAGGCCCCCACAGCCACAACACGGCGTCTTTAAACACCAAGACCAAGGCGAAGGTGGCTAATAATTGAAACAACTCTGGCGCACGGTAAATGCGGCGCATTAAAGTGATTTCAACCACCGCGCCAAGCACACCGACTATCAGTGCCGCGCACACCAAAGCAGGCCAAAAACCGATCGTATCGGCAAAGCGTGTGACTAGGGTGTAAGCAACATAAATGCCCACCATAAAAAACGAACCGTGAGCAAAGTTCACGATCCGCGTCACACCAAAGATGAGCGACAATCCGGCTGAGACCAAAAAGAGCGACGAGGCCCCAGCCAGACCGTTGAGCAACTGAACAACAAAACCAGATAAATCCATCAATCGCCCATTCAACAATCAGCGTTCAACGCTTGCCAAGTCACAATAAATTAAAACTGCTTATTGAGCAGGTCGCAATTTTTTTACCTCTTCGGCAGAAGGCAAGAATTTAGCGCCATCTAAGAAGCGGAAATCAACCATCACACCTTTGCCACCTTCGTTTTTCGTGCGGCCAACAAAACTACCCATCGTTGACTGATGGTCTTCAGGCCGATAGGTAATGGGGCCAAAGGGCGTCATGAGGTTCAAACCTTTAAAGGCATCAACAAGCTTCTCAGTCTCTGTGCTTTGAGCTTTTTTAATCCCGGCTGCAAGCGACATGATGGCGCTATAACCGACCACCGAGCCTAGACGCGGATAGTCTTTAAACTTATCCTGATATGCCTTCAGAAACGCTGCGTGCTCTGGCGTTTTGATGCCATACCATGGATACCCCGTCACCAACCAGCCATCTGGGCTCTCATCTTTAAGTGGATCGAGGTACTCGGGCTCGCCAGTGAGCAAGCTCACGACTTCACGCCCCTTAAATAAACCGCGGGTGTTACCTTCGCGTACAAACTTCGACAGGTCTGCGCCGAACAACACGTTAAAAATAGCATCAGGCTTAGCATCAGCAAGTGCCTGCACCACACTGCCGGCATCAAGCTTACCTAAGGGAGGCGCTTGTTCGGCCACAAATTCAACATCCGGTTGCGCCGCCTTCATCAGTTCTTTAAAACTTGCGACTGCTGATTGGCCATATTCATAATTGGGGTAAACGATGGCCCAACGTTTTTTCTTCATGGCAACGGCGTCTGGCACAAGCATAGCCACCTGCATGTACGTTGAGGTACGTAGACGGAACGTATAGCGGTGACCGTTTTGCCAGACAATTTTGTCAGTCAGCGGCTCGCTGGCTAAAAAGAAAACTTTCTTTTGTTTCGAAAAATCAGTCAGCGCTAAGCCGATATGCGACAAGAACGAGCCAGTCAATACATCGACTCGATCACGCGATACGAGCTCTTCGGCCACCCGCACGGCGTCGCCGGGGTTGGCGTTATCGTCGCGCGTAATGAGCTCAACTTTTTTACCATTCAACCCACCACCCGCATTGATCTGCTCGACTGCGAGTTCCATGCCTTTTTTGTAGGGCTCAAGAAAAGCAGGTTGAGCCTTATAACTATTGATTTCGCCGATTTTGATGACGCCTTGCGCCAACAGCGTTGATGAGGCGGTTAGCAGTGTCGCTGCCGCGATGCTGAGCCTTGCAAAAATACTGAGTCGGTGCTGTTTCATCGTACTCTCCTGTTTATCGGGCACATGCCCTGACTATCAATGTTTCAACGTTTCAATACTCAATTCAAACCATCTTTACCAATCATGTCCTGATGCTTCAACCCACCCACCCGAGGGTTGGGACGCCCGCTATCGGTGACGGCGACGCACACCACGATTTCGTTGGCGCGCGGCGCATCGGTGACACGCGCTTCGATCGCATCAAAATGGCTGCGTACGTAAGCTGCGTCTTTGTGTCCGAGCGGCACATCAATCGTCGCCCCCATCGCACCCATTTTTTTACTCGAAGGCACCAGTGCCGCGCCCTTTTCAACCGCAACGCGCAGCGGCGCCCCTAATTTTGGATGCAAAATCGCGGCGGCATGCTCGAGTTCACCGGCCTCACCTACGATGGCCGCCTTGCCGTAGCTTTGCGCCTCGCCAGGTTGGATGCCAAGAGCTTGGACACAACGCTGCCCTAGTAAGGCGCCAAGTTCTTGCCCCACCGTCATCAGCGCGTCTAGGTCTTCAACATACCGCCCAGCAAAGGGATTTTCAATCACCGCCATCGCTAACGCGCGACGTGTGGGGGGCGACACGGGCTGACCGTTCTCGGACCAGACTTCATCGATTTGAACCACGATTCTACGGATCTTTGCTTGCATCATGACCTCAGGATATGCGTTGGACTCGAGCGGCTTCTGTACTGGCAAACCAACCCTGACAGCTTAAAATACTTGAACAGATTAAACCGTTCTGCTTGAGCGTGTGCGCTTTTTTTAAGCCGGCTTCAAGTGCTTCGTAAATTTCGTCTTGACTCAGCTTGGGCACAGAGACCGTGACCAATTGCTGACCCAAATCAGAATCATCTTTTACTGCGTTGGCTGGCTGGCGCACGATACGCGCGTCAGCCAGGTTGACCGCGTTAGCAATCATGGTTGCTGCGGCGTCTGCCTGCGAAGCACTCGCCGCAAATACCGTCACGCTATCGGCGATACCCAAAGAAAAACTGCGTCCACGCCAACCGCTAGTGGCTACGCCTGCGATGCCCATGCCGTACTTCACTTTAAACACAGCATCAGTCTGCAGACCGTGCAGCAGTTGTTGCTCATCTAAGCGCGCCAAGTCCGCAAACAGTCCAATCGAAACGGCAGTGTCTTCGGTCAGATGTAGCGCAATGTCGCCTCCGTTGTTGACCCAGGCGCGCCTGATCCCAGAAGCTTGATAACAAACACTCAAATCTTGCGCGACCGAACCGGCGACCGCCGCCATTGGCGTTAAAAATGCGCCGGTATCCGCCTCGATTAAACAGTCTTTGCATGCTTGCCACATAGACTGGGCGATCGGCCCTTTGAGCGAGACTAGGCCCCGCACAGGTTTGCGCAGCTCAGCCAATTCATCCACCAACTCGGGAAGAATTTTCCCAAACCGTTGCCAGGCCGCTTCGTGCGCTTGCGCCACGCTGGAGGGGTCACCCTCGGCATAAGCGATGATATCGATCGGCCCGTGCTGAAAATGGCGGCGCCCTTGCGAGAGCTCGTGCGAAGTCGGCCCCATATTCTTTAGCCCAGCTGGGGCGGCTGACCCAAAGGCCAGGGATTTTGGGTCGGCTGCATCACCCACTGACGTGCAATCGGCGCACCATCTGCGTGCCAGGCGCCGCTGCGCAACACTTCATCAAGAGGTCGCACATAAGCCATGTGACCGCCAAGATTTTTAAAATCCTCAGCGCGCATACTAAATTCGAACGGCGCCACAATCGCTGGCGTGGGCACGGTCCCGAAGCTGCGATCGGGCATACGCAACACATCCACCATGACAGTAATCCCACCTCCGGGCCAGACATACGCCGGCGCGCCGCCGCAAGTCACGTTGACCAACGCGTTTTTAATAGCACGCGTCAGTAACACGGGGTTGTCTGTCACACCCGCACGCAAACTTCCGCCAGCGCCGCCCAAAAACAGCACCGTGGTCAAGGACGGCTCACAGTTTTCACCAATCCGGTCGATGACCGTCTGTACCGCAGCTGGCATCTCTTGTTGCTGTGGGATCAGATCCTGGTCCAGCACGAACCAGGCAGCGTGCTCACCTGTGGTTGAGGTCATGAGTAAACGCAGACCGGGCCAGGCACGCTTTGGATCCCACTTTTCAATGATGGCCAGGGGATCTGAAATATCGGTGCCACCCCAACCCGTTCCGGGATTGGCCACTTGAAAATAGCGACCCGGGGTTGACCGACGACCTCGAATCGAAATCCCCGACGGGCGCATATTCAAACAACAGCCCGCCTGATGCTCGGTCAAGACGCCCGTGATGTGATCATCCACCACCACCACCTCGTCGGCCAGTTCAAAAAACTGTTGCGCAAAAATACCAATTGCAGCCGAGCCGCAACCGACCCGCATGCGTTGCTCGGTCACCCCATTGACGATGGGCGCGCGTCCAGCCTGAATCACCAACTGCGCCCCGCCCTCGATGCTCAGCTCGGCCTCCCCTTTGTTGCCGAGCGCCTGCATCATCTCCATGGTGACGCGCCCTTCTTTTTTGCTGCCTCCGGTTAAGTGATGCACGCCGCCCAGCGAGAGCATTTGTGAGCCGTATTCGGCGGTGGTGACATGACCCACGACCTCACCCCGACACAGCACGTTAGCTTGCTCAGGCCCCAAATAGCGGTCGGTATCAATTTTGACTTTTAAACTGCAGTAGCTAAAGATGCCTTCGGTGACAACCGTCACCATATCGACACCATCCACTTGCGAGCCCACGATAAATGGCGCCGGTTTGTAATCTGGATATGTGGTTGACGAGCCAACGCCTGTAATGAAAATATCGTTGGCATGCACCAAGTCGCCGGCCCAAACCCCTTCAGAAGCGTGTGGTGCAAACGGCACCAAGGCTGGCTCAACACCTTTTAAGGCGCGGTTTAACACCAATACTGGATCCACTCGAATTAGCATGCCATCTTGATTGGCATAGCGGTCGCACGCGCCGCTGCGACCGGGGCTAATCTGACACAAAACAGGGCACGCATTGCATTCGATTTTGACTGCACCCGTTGCGCGTGCGTGGTTGACAGGCAAGGCCTCATCGCCCTGCTTTGCTGCCGCGGGCGCCTGCGCTGAGAGTCCGTCGGTTTGCGTGTGTTCAGTCATTGAGAATCGGGTTAAAAGCTTTTTGCTCTTTAGTCGTTGCCTAAATTGCGCTTCAGGGGTTAACATAAATGTAGCATTTGCTACAATTTAGTGTTGTATTCACTACATTTATTGTTTAATTTAATGCATCCCTTGTAAGCCTGCAATGTTTTTATTGGGCTTGCCCCTGACTTAACAAGATTTTGATACCCAAGCCGATCATGAGCGCCTTCAACGAAGAAACCGTTTTATCCGTACACCACTGGACCAACCGCCTGTTTAGCTTCACCACAACGCGCGACCCATCTTTACGTTTTAGCAACGGCCACTTCACGATGATCGGGCTGCGCATCAATGAAAAACCCTTGCTGCGCGCTTACAGTATCGTCAGCGCCAATTACGAAGAGCATCTCGAGTTCTTAAGCATCAAGGTCGAAGACGGCCCGCTCACCTCAAAGCTGCAGCACATCAAAGTCGGTGATTCAATCGTAGTAGGCCGCAAACCAACCGGCACACTGCTGATTGATTATTTGTTGCCCGCCAAGCGTTTATATATGTTCTCGTCCGGTACGGGGTTAGCGCCGTTTTTGAGCGTGATTCGCGACCCAGACACCTACGAGAAATTTGAAGAAGTGATTTTGGTACATTCGGTGCGCGACGTTGCCGAACTCGCATACCATGACTACATCACGCAAGAATTGCCGCAGCACGAATTTTTAGGTGAGATGGTCACTAAACAGCTACGCTATTACCCGACCGTCACGCGCGAACAATATAAACAAATGGGCCGGATCACGACCTTGATTGAAAACGAAAAACTCTTTAATGATTTGGGTGTCCCCGCGCTTGATCGCACCCAAGATCGCATCATGATTTGCGGCAGTCCTGGACTGCTACGCGATTTAAAAACCATGCTCGAGCAGCGGGGCTTTAATGAAGGCAACACCACTAAACCCGGCGACTTTGTCATTGAAAGGGCCTTTGTCGAACAATGAGCACCCGCGCCTCAGTACCGGTAAATACGCCGCGTAAAACTGGGGTGCGAGAACGCTCGGCTGAAACCACGCGCGAGAACATCTTACGCGCCGCAATCAAGATTTTCGCCAAACATGGCCTCGATGGTGGCAGCATCGACCAAATATCTAAAGCGGCCAATTCGCACGATCGCATGATTTATTACTACTTTGGTAATAAAGAAGGTTTGTTTGTCGCAGCCCTTGAAGAGATCTATCGCCGCTTTAATGACGCCGAGGCAGCGCTTAAGCTAGATACCGCTCAGCCACTGGTCGCCCTCAAGCAAGTCGTGCAATTCATTTTGCAGTACTACAAAAAAAATCCAGAATTTGTGACGCTATTAAATAGCGAAAACCTGCACGGCGGTAAACACATCGCCAAATCCAGTAAAGCCCGCGAATATTCGTCACCCGCCATTGGGGTCGTGGATCAAGTCTTAGTCTCCGGTGTCGCACAAGGCGTCTTTCGAAAAGACCTGTCGTCGCGCGATCTCTACATGATGATCGCTGCTCTCGGTTATTTTTATCAATCCAATCGCTTCACGTTGTCTGCCTTTTTAGGCGAAAATCTAGAAGCGCCGGCCACCTTTAAACAGTGGGAAGCATTTGTTGTTGATGCGGTACAACGCACCGTGGTGCTTTAGTCACACAGGAGATCAGCATGGCAGAAGTTCTAGCAAGCGAAAAATCAGGCAAAGTCGTCATCAAAAATATTGGCTTGCTTTTGTCAGGCGATCTAGATCAACCGATTCTGTCTGCGGATACGATTGTGATCGACGATGGGCTAATCGTTGCAGTGGGCAAAGAAAAAGACTGCGATATCTCTCATGCAAAAACAATCATCGACGCGCACAACACGTGCGTTGCGCCTGGCTTGATTGATAGCCATGTGCATCCTGTGTTTGGCGATTGGACGCCGCGCCAAAATCAAATCGGCTGGATCGAGTCGACGCTCAACGGCGGTGTCACCACCATGATTTCGGCGGGCGAGGTGCATTTACCTGGCCGTCCCAAGGATATCGTCGGGCTCAAAGCCCTTGCAATCACCGCGCAACGCGCGTTTGATAATTTTCGCCCGGGTGGAGTCAAAGTTTTAGCGGGCGCACCGGTCATCGAACAAGGTATGGTCGAACAAGACTTTAAAGAGTTAGCTGAGGCCGGCGTCAAGCTGTTAGGTGAAGTAGGCTTAGGCTCAGTCAAAGCGGGCGAAGAGGCCCAGAAAATGGTGGCTTGGGCGCGCAAATACGGCATTCAAAGTACCATCCACACCGGCGGGCCCTCAATTCCGGGCTCTGGCCTCATCGATAAAGATGTGGTGCTCGAGGCCGACGCCGATATCATCGGCCACATTAATGGTGGCCACACTTCGCTCTCTGAAGCTCATGTCTGCGAGCTGTGCGAAAAATCCACACGCGGTATCGAAATCGTACATAACGGTAACGAAAAAATCGCCATCGCTGCGGCGCAAGCCGCCATGCAACTTAAATGCCCACACCGCGTGATTCTGGGTACCGACGGGCCTGCGGGCTCGGGCGTTCAACCTCTCGGCATCTTGCGCATGATCGCTTTGCTTTCAAGCCTCGGTAACATCCCCCCTGAATTGGTATTCTGTTTTGCCACGGGTAACACCGCACGCATGCGTGACCTAAACTGCGGTCTAATTGAGCCTGGTCGTGCGGCCGATTTGGTCTTCATGGATCGCGCGCAACACACTGCTGGGCGTGACCTGCTCGATAGCGTCAAGCTTGGTGACCTACCGGGCATTGGCATGGTGATGATTGATGGCTTGGTGCGTTGCGGGCGCAGTCGTAATACGCCCCCTGCCACCGTGGTCCCGAGCGTTATTCATCACTAAGATCATCAGCCCAGAACAAGCGGATTAAATTTGTCGTTGCGACTCGCAGCGCTTCTGTCGCCAACACGTTATCCGTGACTGACGTGAACTTCTACAATTTGGATACATAGCATGACCGAAATTTGGGTAGTGAGACACGGCGAAACGCCGTGGAATGTGGTGCGCCGCGTGCAAGGCTGGGAAGATATCCCGCTCAACGAAAAAGGTATCGCGCAAGCCCAAGCACTGGGCAAGCATCTTGAAACGCTTAAGGTAACGGGTGATGGCGTTGATGCCATCTATACCAGCGACCTCAAGCGCGCGCACCATACCGCCAGCATTTTGGCCGACTCACTAGGCTTAACCCTCAATGTCGAACCTGGTGTACGCGAGCGCCACTTTGGCGTCTTACAAGGTTTGATCTATGGCGAGATGGATCAACACGCCCCCGAAGCCGCAAAGGTCTGGCGCAGCCGTGACCCAGATGCTGAACTGCCCGGCGGTGAGTCGTTAGGATTTTTTCATCAACGTGTCGTACAAGCAATTAATGACATCGCAGCAAGACATCTTGGTCAACGTGTGATGGTGGTGAGTCATGGTGGCGCAATGGATATCATCTGGCGTCACGCCACTCAAGTCAGCCTGCGCGTGCCGCGCGAGGCGCCGTTGCTGAACGCTAGCCTGAATCGCTTAAGCGTTTCAAAAGACGGATGGAAACTCATCAACTGGGGCGACGTACGTCACCTAGAGCACGGCGCGAGCAATGACATTACGTCTTCTTAACATTACCTAGTCTTGACATTACGTTGTCTTGATATTGCTGCGCTCAATACCCATGTTTGATTCACTCGACATGAGTGGCGTCCTTTAGCTGCAACTGTAAGGGCGTGACACTCTTGTCTCACATCCTTTGAATTGCGATTCAACGCATGATAAAAACCTTGGCTGAATGAAAATTTTGCTAAAGGTTCGTCATGACATTCGAGCATCTAGGGTGGCTAGTCGTTAACATTTTGTTACCATTTTTCTTACCTATACTCGGTCTGTTGTCGTTTAAAATCTTGCCACTTCCTTCTGTAATTGAGGTTAGATTTATTGCGTTAATAAAAATCAGAGGGATTTCTATGTTGAAGTACATCACATACCGATTCAGTGACGCAGAAAAAGCAAGAACAACAATGTGCGTCGTTTCGCTCACCTACTGCGCTTTCGCTTTTTTGAGCCTTATTGTTATCATGATATTTACATGACTCTCGTGGCAAACTGGCTGCTGATAATCAGCCAGCCTGCCTAGGCTTACGCGGCGCATTCACCGCCAATCTGTCGTAAAGCCAATTGGGCAGCAAGCGCATCAGCTTTCCCACCACCCCCATCTGCCACGGAATCACCACGTAAGATTTTTTTTGTTGAATCGCCGAGAGTGCTTTCGTTGCAAACACCTCTGCATCCATTAAAAAAGGCATCTGGTAAGGATTTTTTGCGGTCATCTCTGTACGAATATAACCAGGCGCAATCGTCACAACACCAACGTTGTGCGGCTTGAGCTCTAAACGCAGACTTTCGCAATAGGTGGTCACGGCCGACTTTGAAGCGCTATACGCGCCAGCACCCGGCAAACCCCTGACACCTGCCACACTCGCAATCCCCACAAGCGTGCCGCTTTGACGCTTAATCATTTTCGGCACAAAGGGCTCAAACGTTGATACTGTCGCCATCACGTTGGTTTCAAAGATCGATTTGAACACACCAAAATCATCTGTTTGCTCGGTCAACGTGCCTGCACTGATTCCTGCACAGGCGATCACCACATCCACCTCGCCGACTTGCTCAATAAAGTTATGTGCGGCGGCATGAAGCTCATCGCGATCTTGAACATCGACCACGTACAGATAATGGCGACCAGGCAAACCGGAAGCGAGTTCGTGCAAGCGATCGCGCCGACGCGCCAGTAATCCAAGTGTGTGGCCTTGCGCGGCATACTGCTTAGCGAGCGCAGCCCCTAAACCACTACTCGCACCCGTAATAAAGACTGCCACTTAATTGGCCTTTGCACCTGAAGCGCGTACGATTTTCTCCCACTTGGCAAGTTCAGTTTCGTTGTACTTGGCAAATTCAGCCGAGGTTGAGCCCACAGGCTCAGCACCCATGCCAGCATACTGCTCTTGCACCGATTGCAACTTAAGGGCTTGGCTCGCCGCTTGGGATAACTGATTAACGATGGCCATCGGTGTACCCTTTGGGGCCCAGTAGCCATACCACGTCGCAATATCAAAGCCCGGGTAGCCCGACTCGGCGATCGTGGGCAGCTCAGGCAGCGCTTGCGCGCGCTTAAGCGTTGTGACAGCAATCGCGCGCAACTTGCCTGCCTTGATGAACGGCATCGCCGAGGGCATTGAATCAAACATCAACTGCACTTGCCCACCCACCAAATCCGCTAACGCGGGTGAACTGCCTTTGTACGGGATATGCTGCATTTCGATACCTGCCGCAACCTTAAACGATTCGCCCGCCAGGTGCTGTGCCGAGGCGTTACCAGATGAAGCGAAATTAAGTTTGCCCGGATTTTTTTTGCCGTACTCAACCAAATCTTTAATCGAATGCACAGGCAAGTTATTAGGCACCACCAATACCAAAGGCACCCCAGCCAATTGCGTGATTGGTACAAAATCTTTGAGGGCGTCAAACCGCATGTCTGGATAGAGATGTGGATTGATCACGTGCAGTGACGCGTTGGCTAAAAAGGTATAACCATCGGGTTCTGCACGCGCAACTATTTCAGCGCCGATCATGCCACTGGCACCAGGCTTGTTATCAACAATAATCGATTGGCCGAGTGTTTTGCTCATTTCTGCAGCTACCACACGTGCCGTTAGGTCTGTTGGGCCTCCAGGTGGGTAAGGCACAACCATCCGAATGGCTTTGCTTGGATAAGTGTTGGGTTGTGCGAGGGCGACCTGCGCGCTTGCCAAATTAACAACAGTCGCCACAGCGGCGATGCTGGTGATGCCAAGCAGTCGCGAAACGCAATGTAGGCTGAACAAAGAGGCTGGGCGTTGGAAACGATTCATGATGTAGAACCTAAATTGAAAACGACTAAAAGTTGATGACGATAAAACAGTTACTCGGACTTGATCCGCGAAAGGCTAGGCGTGCCACGGCCAAGCACCCGTGACCTCTTATCAACTAAGCGCTGGCGCCTGGGTCACGATACCGGCATCAAGCAGTTGTTGGATCGCGTCAGCGCTCAAACCAGCCTCGGTCAGCGCTTCGATTGAGTTTTCACCGATGCGCGGCGCGCTGGTCACTGGACGGTGCAGCGGATGAGACGGCAAACCAATATAAGGTAGCTTGCCGACACCGGCCTGTTCGAGTTGTTGCGCCAAATTCAAGTGCAAAGCCTGAGGGTGCTCAAGCACCTCAGTGTAATTGCGCACTTGCGCATGCAACACATCGTGCTTTTGTAGCAAGGCCACCCAATGCGCGGTCGTCTGCGTTTTGAGTAACGCGGCAATATCAGCCTGCAGGGTGGCCCGGTTCGAAAAACGAATCTCGTTTTCGAGATAACGGGGGTCTGTGATCCACTCTTCACGGCCCAGCGCTTTGCAGACACGATGAAAATGATCGGTGTTGACAGTCACCACAGAAAGTTTGCCATCGAGGGTGTCAAACACCGCATTCGGTGCACTGACCGCCCCAAACGGACGCTTGCCTGCAATGGCTTGTTCGATAAAACAGGCGCCTTGAAAGGCCGTACAAGCTTCAAACAGGCTGACTTGAACATGCGTCCCCAGCTTGTGCGCTAAGCGCTGGTATAACGCCGTTGCAGCCCCCTGCGAAGCATAAAGTCCGGTCATGACATCAACCGCTAACAGACCCACGCGCCTAGGGGTACCTTGCTCGTCTTGATTAGAAAACATCAAGCCACTGTCGGCCTGCATGACTGAATCCGTAGCGGGCGCGTTCGCATAGGGTCCATCCTGACCATAACCACTGACTGACACATACACGAGGTCAGGCTTTATTTTTGAAAGCGTGGCATAACCCACGCCTAAACGATCGGCAACGCCCGGTCGAAAATTTTGAACGATGACATCAGCTTGCAATGCGAGATCGAACAACACTTTCTTGCCCGCTTCTGTACGCGCATCTAATGCCAACGCTTGCTTACCTGCGTTGAACTGAATCGCCAGTGCGCTTAAGTCGCCCTTACCCACACCAACAAAGCGAATCCAATCACCCGCTGGGGGTTCGACTTTCAGAACATGTGCGCCCTGCTGCCAGAGTATATGAGCGCAGTAAGGGCCGGCAATGCCTTGACTGATGTCTAAAACGCGCAAGCCAGTATACGGAAGTGGAGTCGGTGTCATATTCAAAGTCGCGCTGAAAGGGGATAACATCGTATCCTAGTTTTATTCGGGCGCGAGAGCAAGGCTGGGTTGCACAGGCACGGCTCGGAAGCTAGAGCAGGGATAAGAACCAAGCTCAGGCCTCTGAACCGAGAACGCGACTCAAACACGAACGCGTTACTCAAAGCCGCGAACGCGGCTCACCTCCAAAAGACTCAGTTCGCCAGCGACTGGTGCAGTTCTTGTAACGAATACACCTTAATCCCAAGCCCTTCGCGCAGATACTGCATGCCTTCAACAGCGGCGCGTGCACCCGCGATCGTGGTGTAGTACGTGACCCGCGCTGCCAGCGCTTGCGTACGAATCGCACGCGAATCGGTGATAGCGTTGCGGCGCTCTTCGACGGTGTTGATCACCAGCGAAACTTCGCCATTTTTAAGCATATCCACGATATGCGGACGGCCTTCAGCGACTTTATTCACCACCATGACGGGGATGCCAGCTTCTTTGATCGCGGCGGCTGTACCACGCGTGGCCACGACTTTAAAGCCCAAGCCATGTAAGCCACGGGCAACTTCAACGGCTTTAGGTTTATCTTGATTTTTGACGCTAATAAAGACCGTGCCCGACTCAGGCAAGTTCACGCTCGCGGCCATTTGTGACTTCACAAAGGCTTCGCCAAAGGTCACGCCAACGCCCATGACTTCGCCGGTGGATTTCATCTCAGGGCCAAGAATGGTGTCGACACCCG
>JBIIWK010000371.1:0-2563 GCA_044338955.1 Burkholderiaceae bacterium | reverse complement strand
ACCCTGTGTATCGATCAGTGATTGCGGATCGACACCATTGTTTTTGGATTTTGACATCGTGCCCACGCCACCATAGGTGATCGCGCGGCCATCGCTTTTGAGCACGGCGCCCGTGATTGAACCCTTCGCGTCAAAGACGTTTTCGACGTCTTCGGGCCAAAAATAGTCAATCGAGCCATTGGCATTTTTGGCCGAATAAATATGGTTCAGCACCATGCCCTGACACAGCAGCTTGGTGAAGGGTTCATCAAATTTGACCAAGCCCAGATCTTTCATCACACGCGTCCAGAAGCGGGCGTAGAGCAGATGTAACACCGCATGTTCAATACCGCCGATGTATTGATCCATCGGCATCCAGTAGTCGTTGCGGGCATCCACCATTGCCTGATCGTTGCCAGGTGAGGTGTAGCGCATGTAGTACCACGACGAATCGATAAACGTATCCATCGTGTCTGTTTCACGGCGGGCAGGTTTGCCGCAATTCGGGCATTGGCAAGACAAAAACGCCTCGTGCTTGGCCAGTGGGTTGCCACTGCCATCGGGGATTAAGTCTTCGGGCAAGATAACTGGCAAATCTTTTTCGGGTACCGGCACCGCGCCGCAAGCGTCGCAGTGGATGATCGGGATCGGCGTGCCCCAATAGCGTTGGCGTGAGATACCCCAGTCGCGTAAACGCCAGGTGGTTTGCCGCGCGCCAAGTGACAGGCTTTCGAGTTTGGTGGCGATCGCGTCAAGTGCGTCGGTAAAACTTAGGCCGTCGTATACGCCCGAGTTGATCAGGCGACCGGTTTGCTTGTCGGCATAGCCCTCTGACCACACCTTGTCGTTAAACGGCTTATCGCCCACTTGCACCACTTGTTTGATCGTCAGACCGTACTTGTTGGCAAAGGCAAAGTCGCGCTCGTCGTGGGCAGGTACCCCCATCACCGCGCCATCGCCATAGCTCATCAGCACATAATTACCGACCCATAAAGCGACGCTCTCGCCCGTGAGGGGGTGGGTGACTTTCAGGCCGGTATCCAGGCCTTCTTTTTCGCGCGTGGCAAGTTCGGCCTCGGTGGTGCCGCCTTGTTTGCAATGTTCGATAAACGTTGACAAGGCAGGGTTGGTTTGTGCCGCGTGCATAGCCAACGGGTGCTCAGGCGCCACAGCGCAAAACGTCACGCCCATAATAGTGTCGGGGCGGGTGGTAAAGACATACATCTTGCCGTCTTGGATCAACGCGCCTGAAGCATCTTTGATCGAATGCAAAAATGCAAAACGTACACCTTCGCTTTTGCCGAGCCAGTTTTCTTGCATGGCGCGCACGCGATCAGGCCAACCCTCAAGGCCGTGCTGCGTCTGTTCAAGCAGTTCAGCAGCGTAATCGGTAATGCGCAAGTAATAGCCGGGGATCTCGCGTTTTTCAACTGGTGCGCCTGAGCGCCAACCGCGTCCGTCGATGACTTGCTCGTTGGCCAATACTGTTTTGTCGACGGGATCCCAGTTCACCACCTGCGTTTTACGATAGGCGATGCCCTTGTCGAGCATCTTCAAAAACAGCCATTGATTCCATTTGTAATAGCTTGGATCGCAGGCGCACATTTCGCGCGACCAGTCGATCGCCAAGCCCATCGACTTCATCTGCTTTTTCATGTATGCAATGTTGTCGTACGTCCACTTCGCAGGCGGAACCTTCGATTTAATGGCGGCGTTTTCGGCGGGCATACCAAACGCATCCCAACCCATGGGCATCAAGACGTTATAGCCCCGCATGCGTAATTGCCGCGTCATCATGTCGTTGATGGTGTAGTTACGTACGTGGCCCATATGCAGTTTGCCGCTAGGATAGGGCAGCATCGAGCAAGCATAAAATTTTGGCTTTGGCTCGCCGTTAGCATTGAGGGCGCCTTCCGTGACGCGATAGGCGTCGCGGGCATCCCAGTTGGCGTGGGCAGCTTGTTCGACTGCGGTGGGTTGATAGCGTTCGAGCATGGATAAAGCCATAAAAAAGGTCAGGGTGCGGCAAGCCACCAGTTAGCCTCACATTATAGAGTGGCGGCTGCTTTCGAGTAGCTGAAAAACAAAAAGTCCCAGTGAAGGGACTTTTTAGACATGAAAAACAAAGGCAGCCAGTTACTTAAGCTTGGTCTCTTTGTAATCGACATGCTTGCGTGCGACTGGATCAAATTTCTTGATCAGCATCTTTTCAGGCATGTTGCGTTTGTTTTTGGTCGTTGTGTAAAAGTGACCAGTGCCGGCGCTCGATTCGAGCTTAATTTTTTCGCGAGTACCTTTTGCCATGATGGGCTCCTTTAAGCGACTTCGCCGCGCGCACGCAAATCAACCAACACAGCATCAATGCCGAGTTTGTCGATGGTACGGATGGCGTTGGTGGTTACGCGTAAGCGAATCCAGCGGTTTTCGCTTTCAACCCAAAAACGACGTGACTGCAAGTTAGGCAGAAAACGACGTTTGGTTTTGTTGTTTGCGTGTGAAACATTGTTGCCCACCATGGGGGCTTTTCCGGTCACTTGGCATACACGTGCCATGGGCTACACCTATTATTTGTTCAAAGATTCGC
>JBIIWK010000370.1:0-2566 GCA_044338955.1 Burkholderiaceae bacterium | reverse complement strand
GCGCTATCCATTGCCCTAGTGGAAGATCGATCGGATTCTTTAGGTCGACCGTAGCGATATCCATTGTCCCAGGGGAAGATCGATCGAATTCTTTAGGTCGACCGTAACGATATCCATTGCCCTGGGGGCAAGAATGATCGGTTTCTCTGGTACGCCAATATATTTATTGTTGTTATGTTTGTAAAGGATTTGAATTGATTGAACTTGATTTATTTTTTGAAGATGGCACGCGTAGGCATGGTAGTTTCGAGGTGCCTTTAGTGATGGGGCGCGCACCAGATTGCGGGATTCAAGTCTCGCATTGGCGGGTGGCACGACAACATCTTCGAATCTCGCGCGCTGAAGATGGCTTTCATGTTGATGACCTAGGTTCTATTTTAGGCACTCGAGTAAATGGCAACCGTATTTCTCGCTATGGGCCACTTAAAAAGGCAGACGAAGTGGTTGTTGGCCCCTGCTTGCTTCGGCTAGCATCTCGGGCGTTGCCGGTATCGCCCGTTAAGAGCGTCTGCAACGAGGACACCCCCGCTAAATTAGGGCGACTCGCCACACGCTCAATGGCGCAGGCAAGCACGCGTGAGTCGAATTCTTTTTCGTTTAATCGAAGCGCTGTTGCGCTTGTAACTGCAGCAACGCCAGATCACACCGAGCAGCGACCAATCGGTGCCAACGGTTCTGTGGATCATCTTACGCTTGCAAAAGGGGACATTGAAGTCTCGGAGCCTGACTTCAATGCACCATCGACCGTGCTCTATGCTTCGCAGCCTGACTTCAGTGCACCATCGACCGCGCTTAACGTTTCGCAGCCTAAGTTCGATGCATCATCTCTCGTACAACAATCAATTGTTGAACAACAAGAACTTCGTCAAGAGCTGCGTGCTGGCCTGATCCAGGCTTTTGATCTGCGTCGTAACGACGTTGGCGCACTTTCAGAGGGCGCGTTAAAGGCACATGCACAGACTTGCGTCGCTGATCTGCTAGACAAACGAAAGTTGGCGCTTACTGATTGGCAGCGCAACAAAATTCTGAAATTAGTCGTGGATGAGGCGATTGGCCTCGGTGTGCTTGAGGATTTGCTTGAAGACGCCACGATCAATGAAATTATGGTGAATCGTTTTGACGATATTTATGTTGAAGCGCACGGAAAACTCTCTAAGCACGTGCTTCAATTCAGTAGCGAACAGGCCGTACGCAGTGTCATTGAGCGCATCGTATACCCGCTCGGGCGCCGAATCGATGAGGCCTCGCCAATGGTTGATGCGCGTTTGCCTGACGGCTCTCGATTAAACGCGGTGTTGCCTCCGGTTGCGGTCAAGGGCGCCAGTTTCACCATTAGAAAGTTTCCAAAAAAACGTCTGCAGATGCAAGACTTGGTCACCTTGCAAGCTTTGCCGGCACCGTTGGCCGAATTCTTACGATTGTGCGTCGAACGGCGTTTAAATATCTTAGTATCAGGCGGGACGGGTTCAGGTAAAACCACCTTGCTTAACGTCTTGGCTGGGTTTGTCGACCCAACCCAGCGTATCGTCACAATTGAGGATTGCGCCGAACTGTTAATTGTTCATCCGCACGTGGTGACCCTCGAGGCACGACAGGCTAACTCTGAGGGGCAAGGCGCTGTCACCATCCGCGATTTAGTCAAAAACGCATTACGGATGCGTCCCGACCGGATTGTGATCGGCGAAGTACGCAGCGCGGAAGCCATTGATATGTTGGCCGCGATGAACACTGGCCATGACGGGTCGATTACGACCTTGCATGCGAACAGCCCGCGCGATGCCTTATCACGGCTTGAGACCATGGTACTGAGTGGCAATGCTGGACTACCGTTGCAGGCGATACGCGAACAAATCGGATCAGCGCTACAGTTAGTGGTGCAGCAAACTAGATTGGCAAACGGTCGCAGAGTCATTACGGGTTTAGCTGAGATCTCAGGCATCGAGTCTGGCACGATTCAAACACAGCAGTTGGCCAGATTTGACGCCACTCAGCAACGTCTGATTGGCGCGGGTTTACGGCCGTCGATCTTTGACCAAACGTCCGATCATGCGGATCCTGCGGTCGTCGATTGGTTTTTAAAGATATGAATACTCTCGCGTTGGTGAGCGGATGTTTGTCGATTGCCTTGGGGGCATGGCTCGGACAGCGCTTGTTTTTTAGCGCCTCGCAACAGTACCGCAAGAACTTGACTGAGCAAACGCGTAGTGAATTGTCTGACTTGTTTGTCTTTATCGATCTGACCCACCTTTGGCCCGTCTTGGTGTGCGTGTCGGTGGGTACGAGCGTATTGCTGTGGCTGCTGACAGAAAGTGTTTTGTTTGCGGTGTGCGTAGGTGGGGTGAGTTTTATTCTACCTCGCATGATGTTGAGTCGCGCGGTGCGAAAGCGACAGCAACGCTTTGACGCACAACTCCCTGATCTTTTATTGTCTTTGTCAGGCGCATTACGTGCAGGGGCAGGTTTAGCGGTGGCCTTGAAATATATCGTGCAAGAGTCCAGCGCGCCGCTCTCGCAAGAGCTTGGGCTGGTCTTGCGAGAGCAACGGATGGGGGTGGGCTTTGCGCAA
>JBIIWK010000369.1:0-2575 GCA_044338955.1 Burkholderiaceae bacterium | reverse complement strand
ATTGATTCATTGATTCATTGATTTTTTGACTCACTGAGTCTTTGACTCCTTGATTCCTTGATTCTTTGATTTCTTGATTCATTGATTCATTGCTTCTTTGACTCCTTAACTCTTTAATTCTTTTACTCGTTGATTCTTTGACGCTTTGAATTTGCGGACTAGCTCACATCATGAGTGACGAATTTGAAACGGTGCTTGCAGGCGCCGACAAAGTGAAACCGCGGTCCGGCCTGTCCCTCAGGGCTCGGGCCGTTGGTTTATTGTCGCGACGCGAACATAGCCGTGTTGAATTGACCCGTAAGCTTTCAGTACACGCACAAAGTCCTGACGAACTGAATGCGCTGCTTGATGCCTTAGCCAAAGAGGGCTGGCAATCAGACGAGCGCTTTGTGCAAGGGTTTGTGCATCGCAAAGCAGGTCAGCAAGGTTTAGCCAAAATTGCCCAAGAACTCACTCAACAAGGTATTGAGGCTGCGCAGGTCGCTCAAGTGCGGCTTGAGCTTAAAGATTCTGAGCTTGAGCGCGCGCAAAGCGTTTGGCAAAAAAAATTTAGTCGTAATGGTCCGCCACTAAACACGTCTGAATATGCGCGCCAAGGTCGGTTTTTAGCCTCTCGCGGCTTTTCACACGATGTGATTCACCGCGTGCTCAAAGATCCACCAGAGCCCGCCTGCTAAAGCGCTTCAGTACTTCTAGGTGATTTCCCTTTGTTGCGCTATACTTTTACGCTTTGCTGCACTGTGTCATTTGACAAGCCCACCCCGTATGCCTCTGCCGTTGCCCGCTTACCCCCGCAAGCCCATGCACAACCGTTCAATCCAGGTGCATTCTTTTGAGCGCGAAGACGGCCTGTGGGATGTTGAGGCTGAGTTAATCGACTCTAAGGGCTTTAGCTACACCAAGCGCGATGGCAGCGAGCAAAAAATTGGGCAGGCGTTTCATCACATGCACCTGCGTATCACGATTGACAGCAGCTTTACCATTCTGGATGCGATGGCTGCGTACGATGCCTCTCCATTTGGCGAGACCTGCACCTCAATCGCTAGCGAATACCGTGACTTGATCGGTATGAATCTTCTTAAAAGCTTCAGGCAACAGGTTAAAGAGCGCTTTAGCCGTACCGCCGGCTGCACCCACATGACCGAATTAGCCGCAGTCCTGCCTACGGCTGCTGTACAAACGATGTCTGGGCAGCGCCGCAATGCTGCTGACCCAACTAAACGACCCTATCAGTTAGGGGGCTGTACGGCCTGGCGCCTTGACGGCCCGATCACGAAAGAGCACTATCCTCAATGGTACGTTGCACCCGAGGTGGTCGGCACTGAAGGTTCTGAAAAATAGTCGGCTCAACGTGCAAAAGTTGGTTGAGCCCAGTTAGTTTTTACGTGTTTTATTTTTTTAACGTTCAGGATTCCTATGAAAATCCACGAGTATCAAGGCAAAGAGTTGCTGCGTCAGTTTGGTGTAGTCGTGCCACGTGGCATTCCGGTGTTCAGTGTTGATGAGGCGGTTGCTGCCGCCGAAAAACTCGGGGGCCCAGTCTGGGTCGTGAAAGCACAGATTCATGCGGGCGGTCGCGGTAAAGGCGGCGGCGTCAAGCTCGCACGCTCTATCGAAGAGGTTCGCAAGATTTCTAGCGAAATCCTTGGTATGCAGCTGATTACGCATCAAACAAGCCCGCAGGGCCAAAAAGTGCGTCGCTTGCTGATCGAAGAGGGCGCCGACATCAAAAAAGAGTACTACGTAGGCATTGTGACCGACCGCGGTACGCAACGCGTGTGCGTGATGGCCTCGAGCGAAGGCGGGATGGACGTTGAAGAGGTGGCTGAACATCACCCCGAAAAAATTCTCAAGGTGTTCGTGGATCCTGGCGTCGGTTTGACCGATGCCGAAGCGCAGACCTTGGCGCGTGGCATTGGTGTGCCCGAGGCCTCAGTGGCGAAAGCCGCGGCCGAGTTCAAAAAACTGTACAAGGCCTATTGGGATACGGATGCCTCACTGGCTGAAATCAATCCCTTAATCTTGGCTGGCAACGGCGACATTATTTCGCTGGATGCCAAATTTAATTTTGATCCGAATGCGTTGTTTCGTCATCCTGAAATCGTCGCGTATCGCGATCTTGACGAAGAAGACCCAGCCGAAATCGAAGCCAGTAAGCACGAACTGGCCTACATTCAGCTTGACGGCAACATTGGCTGCTTAGTCAATGGCGCTGGCTTGGCAATGGCAACCATGGATGCCATCAAGTTGTTTGGTGGCGAGCCTGCCAACTTTCTGGATGTCGGTGGAAGTGCGACAGCCGAGCGCGTCACTGAAGCATTCAAGATCATGCTCAGCAATAAAGGCACCAAGGCCATTTTGGTCAACATTTTTGGCGGCATCATGCGTTGTGATGTGATTGCACAAGGCGTGATCACGGCGTGCAAAGCCGTCAACTTAAGCGTGCCGTTGGTGGTTCGCATGAAAGGTACCAACGAAGAGTTGGGCAAGAAAATGCTAGCCGATTCGGGTCTGCCTATTATCAGCGCCGACACAATGGCTGATGCCGCAACCCGCGTTGTCGCGGCGGCTAAAT
>JBIIWK010000368.1:0-2576 GCA_044338955.1 Burkholderiaceae bacterium | reverse complement strand
AAGCGTACTCACGGCTTTCGCGTGCGCATGAAAACCCGCGGTGGCCGCGCAGTCATCAATGCTCGTCGCGCCAAAGGCCGTAAGCGTCTGGCCGTTTAGTCAGCCAACTTATCAGTCCTATTGACCCAGTGGGCCTTTCGCCCGCTCGCGATAACACTTCCCTGATGCCTAGCGCCACGTTTCCAACGGCGGCGCGTTTGCACCGCCCCACTGAGTTTTCTGCGGCCCTTGCTGGCCGCCGAATTGCTCGTGGGGCTTATTTTGTTCTCACCGCTAAAATGAACGCAGGGGCAGTGCCGGTGGCCGATTCGGCCCCTATCGCCCGATTAGGTTTAGTGATGGCAAAGCGTTTTGCTCAGCAGGCCGCAACTCGCAATGCGCTCAAACGGGTGGTTCGCGAAGCTTTTCGCGCCTGCCGTCTTTCTTTGCCCCCGGCAGATTATGTCGTGCGGTTAAATAAGCGTATCGAAGCAGTCGGTTTAAGCGCGCTTAAACGGGCGGCGCGCCAAGAGGCAGATGCGCATTTTGTAAAGGCGAGTCAATGCTAAGGGCTTTGTTGATCTTACCGATACGGGCATATAAGTTTTTCTTGAGTCCTTGGCTGGGCAATAGCTGTCGGTTTACACCAACCTGCTCGAGCTACGCGATTGAGGCTATTCAGACTTGGGGGGCTTTAAAGGGCTCTGGCTTAGCCTTGTCGCGCTTAGCGAGATGTCATCCTTGGTGTCGAGGTGGCGTTGACCCCGTTCCGGCCCATCCCTCAAAAATAGTTTCTAAAAACACTGACAGTGGCGCACCTTCACACCGTTGTCATCTAGATTAACGCTAAACTGCGAGCCTTCTCTAGTTCGCTTTTTTTATATATTTAGGCACGCATGGACATCCGTCGCACCATTCTATTGATGATTTTCTCGTTTTCACTGCTCATGCTGTGGAATAACTGGCAAGTTCATCAAGGTAACCCTCCTTTGTTTGGTGCACCGTCTACGGTGACTAAGCCTAAGGTCGACTCCACCGATCCTGCTGCTCCTGCAGGCACCGCCGGCGTACCTGCGGCACCAGCGACAACGACTAGTGGCACGGTGACCACTGTGCCAGGGTTAGCCTCTGCATCTGGTGCGGCGGTACAAACTGTTTCGTTTAAAACCGATGTACTGTCGCTCGTGTTTGATTTGCAAGGCGCGCAACTCATTCGTGCCGACTTGTTAACGTTTCCTTCTGTTGACGACCCCTCAAAGCCCTTTACTCTTCTAGAGCGCGCAGCTGGGCATACGTATGTCGTGCAATCCGGTTTAACTGGCGCAGCTGCTGGTGTTGCGTTTCCTAATCATCTCACTCCGTTTGTACTAGAAACAAATGAACGCGAGCTGACAGGCAATACCTTAGTGATTAAATTCACCTCTACTTCGGGTGATGTGAAACTAACAAAGACTTTTACGCTCAAGCGGGGCAATTACGCCGTTGATGTGTCGCATCACATCGAAAATCTATCAACTCAAGCGATTAGCCCCTCGGTGTACCTACAGATTACTCGTGATGGGTCCGATCCGGCCGGTACCAGCAGCGCGCCCAGTTTCTTAAGTGGTCCTGCAAATTTTGTGGGTGCTGCTATTTACTCTGAGCAAGAGAAATTTCAAAAGGTTGCGTTGACCGAAGTTGAAAAACGTAAGGCAACTTATATTAAGCAAGCAGACAACGGCTGGTTTGCTTTTGTTCAGCATTACTTTGTTACAGCTTGGGTACCTCCGCAGGGTAAGTCACGTACCTATGACATGACAGAGCTCGAAAAGAATTTGTACGCACTTCGTAGTATTGAGCCGGTTGGCGTTGTCGCGCCTAACGCTAACCTAACGGTCGGTTCAAAATTATGGGTCGGTCCGCAAGATCAATCCTCGCTTGAGGCTCTCGCGCCAGGCTTAGAACTAGTCGTCGATTACGGGTTGCTCACCATTATCGCGAAACCTGTTTTCGCTTTGATGACTTGGTTATTTTCTTTATTAGGCAATTGGGGCTGGACGATCGTTTTGCTAACAGTCTTAATTAAGGCTGCGTTCTATCCTTTGTCGGCAGCAAGTTATCGCTCGATGGCAAAAATGAAAATGGTTGCGCCTCGTTTGCAAGCACTGAAAGAAAAATTTGGTGATGATCGGCAAAAGCTCAACACCGCCATGATGGAGATGTATCGCACTGAAAAAATTAATCCTCTTGGCGGTTGTTTGCCAATTGTGATCCAAATCCCCGTGTTTATTTCACTTTATTATGTTTTGGGCTCTAGTGTTGAATTACGTGGCGCGCCATGGGTATTGTGGGTGCATGACCTTGCGGTACGTGATCCTTACTTTATTTTGCCTGCCATCATGATGGCGACTATGTTTGTACAAATGCGTTTGAATCCAACGCCACCCGATCCAGTTCAAGCCAAAGTGATGATGTTTATGCCGTTAGTCTTTGGCGGCATGATGTTCTTTTTCCCATCGGGGCTCGTACTGTATTGGTGCGTCAACAACATTTTATCGATTGCGCAACAGTGGTACATCACAAATAAAATGGCTGCTATCGCTAACGTGGCCCATCGT
>JBIIWK010000367.1:0-2581 GCA_044338955.1 Burkholderiaceae bacterium | reverse complement strand
CCTAACCCCACCTGCTCAAGCATTTCGGTTGCAGGCGTCTGCGCGGGTAAGCCCGCCAACTCAAGGGGCAGCATGACGTTTTCAAGCGCAGTCAGGTTTGGCAATAACTGAAACGACTGAAAAACAAACCCTAAGCTTTTTGCGCGCAACGCCGCCCGACCATCTTCATTCAGATCAAAGAGTGATTGCCCCAGTAACTTCACCTGCCCTTCGGTTGGCGTATCCAGGCCAGCAAGCAAGCCAAGCAAGGTTGACTTACCCGAGCCAGAAGCCCCTGTGATCGCGATCGATTCACCACGTGCCACACTAAACTCTATATTGTCTAAAATGGATAACTCACCTAGCGCGTCGGGTACCCTTTTGCTTAGGCCAATCACTTCTATCGCACTTTCTACTTTTGGCAACATGAAACCCTTTTCTTGCTATCGTCGTTGTTTAGTCAGCTTTTTGGTCGCTGGCGCCTGTAGTGCAGTGTTTGGGTCGGGCGCCTACGCGCAGGCTACAACACAAGCCACCCGCATTTTAATCATTGGAGACAGTCTATCAGCCGAGTACGGTCTGGCGCGTAATACCGGTTGGGTCGAGCAGTTAAACGTTGCGCTGGCAAAAGCCCCCACACCGGCCACCGTGATCAATTCGAGCATTAGCGGAGACACCACAAGTGGCGGTTTAGCGCGTATTGACGCAGCCTTGAAACAACATCAACCCACGATTGTGATCGTTGAGCTAGGCGCTAACGACGCGCTGCGCGGTCTGCCCTTAACGCTCACTCAAAAAAACCTGACTGAGATGATCGTGCGAAGCCAAGCCATCGGGGCCAAGATCGTTTTAGTCGGCATGCAGATCCCGCCCAATTACGGGCGAGAGTACGCTGATGGCTTTAAAAATATGTTCAGCAATATCGCTACGCAAACTGGGTCTGCCTTGGTGCCATTTTTGTTTGAAGGCTTTGCCGACCAGCGACAGTATTTTCAAGCGGATGGGATTCACCCCAATGAAATGGCGCAACGCCTGATGTTAGCAACGGTAAGGCTGGCGCTTGATCCGCTGCTGCGCTAAGGCGTGACGTTAGCCTTAGACCCGCCCAATCCTTTAACCGTGCACTCAGTACTTTGCACGCTTAAAGTTTGGCACCAGCAAATTAGCCCGAGATCAGCTTTTTTTGCGCTTTGGGCACTTAAAGCTTAGCGCCATCAAGTTCGCCTGAAATCAGCTTTTTTGCGTCTGGAAGCATCTTCACTTTGTAACTTTCACGCAAAAGCTTCAGAGTGGCTTGCTCTTCGGCAGTACCCCAGGCCTGCGACAGCTGAGCCTGTAGTTGCGTGACCTGAGCGGCTTCTGGTGCCGGACCGGGCTCAATCTTTGACAGCCACAGCACCGTGTATCCCTCGGGCCCTGCAACGCCTAAGAACCTTGGTAAAGGCGTTGGGCTCGCTGACATGACCGCTTCGAGCTGCTCGCGCGACAAGGCTTGCGCAGCCTGACGGGTGACGACCTGAATCGGGTCAAAGTCTTTGGGCTCTGTTGCCACAGAGCCTTTAAGCAGATCAAGCTGTTTGATACCGGCCTCTTGCGCCGCCATCAAGGCACGCTCGTTGGTCAGCATGGTGCGAAGCTGCTCGGTGACTTGGTCAAGCGGCGGGACTTTAGGCGCATGCACCGCGCCCACACGCAAGGCCAAAATCGTATCCGAGGCCAATTCGATGGCGCCAGAATTAAGCTTGTCTTTCATCACCTCTGTTGAAAATGCCGCTTGACGGACTTTCGGGTTACCCAACAACGTCAGCTCGGCTTCGGAGGGCATGGCCGCAGCACCCCGTTGCGCCAAAGGCAAGAGGCCCTCACGCGTCAAGCCAGTAGCTTTTTTAATTTCGATTCCGAGCGCATCGGCGATCGGCTTTAAACTATCGCGCTGGTCATAAATCAAATTCGTCAGCTTGCCGGCCATGGTGGCGAATCGCTCTGCCGCTAACTGCTTGCGGATCTCAACGACAATATCTTCTTTGACCTCGGCCAAGGGCTTAATGCTTGGCGCCTGGATATCAGTCACGTATAAAACATGTACGCCGAAGGGGCTTTCAACGACACCCGACACTTCGTCTTTCTTTAACTTAAATAAGGCCTCTTCAACTTGAGGCACCAGCATATTTTTACTGATCCAGCCTAAATCACCCCCCTGATTGCCCGAGCCTGAATCTTGCGAAAACTCTTTGGCGAGTGCGGCAAAATCTTTGGGGTTTGCAGCCGCACGTTTTGCTAACTCAGCCGCCTTGGTTTGAATCACTGCTTTGGCTGCCGCATCGGCACTGGCGGGTACTTCTAACAGAATATGGCTGACCCGGCGGCGTTCGGGTTGGCCGTAACGCGCTTCGTTTTGTTTATAAAAACTTTCAATATCTGCGTCTGAAATTTTGACGTCTTTTGAGGCGGCTTCTTCGTTGAGGACAATGTACTCAATATCGAGATTTTCAGGAATCACCAGTTTGGCTTGATTCGCGTCGTACCAAGCCTTGATGTCATCGGGCGATACCGTGATATTTTTGGCGTAAGCCTCTAGCGCATACACCTTACGCGCCACGCT
>JBIIWK010000128.1:0-9266 GCA_044338955.1 Burkholderiaceae bacterium | reverse complement strand
AAAGAAGGTAAATGGTTTGCCTCGTCGTTTCATCGAAACAAAAATCTTGACCCGCGAGAACTTGGCAACTGGATGACGCATATCAAAATGTGCATCTCGATTTCGAGAGCCGTCAAGAAAATGCATATGATGGGCTTGGCACACTCTGACTTGTCTTATAAAAACGTGCTTGTCGACCCTGAAAGCGGGGCCGCTTGCTTGATTGATATCGATGGTTTGGTTGTTCCAGGAAAATACCCGCCCGATGTGGTGGGCACGCCAGACTTTATTGCGCCAGAAGTCGTTGAAACAGCCCATCTTAATAAAAGCGATCCAAAACGTAGCCTGCCACGCCGCGAAACAGACTTACACGCACTATCAGTATTAATCTACATGTACCTTCTGTACCGGCATCCTTTACGCGGTAGAAAAGTGCACGACTTAGATGACGACGTGCGCGATGAATCACTGACAATGGGTGCTAAGGCCTTGTTTGTTGAACATCCAACAGACAAGAGCAATCGCATTAATCCAAAGCATAAAAGACCCTCAGACTTGCCGTGGGCAGATACAGACAAGCTTCCGTACACTCTGACAGGGCCTTATCTTTCTGAATTATTCGATAAAGCTTTTATTGGTGGCTTGCACGACCCGAGCAAACGCCCGTCGGCTGGGGATTGGGAAACCGCCCTCATCAAGACTTTTGATTTAATGCAGCCCTGCACGAATAGCAGCTGTGCACAAAAATGGTTTGTATTTAACAATACAAAAGTCCCGACTTGCCCATTCTGTTCAACAAGCTTTAAAGGCAAGTTACCCATTTTGAATTTGTACTCTTCAAAGAAAGAAGGCAAATTTTTGCCCGATAACCACCGACTCATTGTCTGGACGGGACAGTCATTATTTCAATGGCATACAAATACGTTGGTGGCACCAAACGAAACGCTTACGGATGAGCAAAAAAAACGCGCTGGATATTTTGTGTTTCATCAAAGCGCCTGGTGGCTTGTGAATGAGAGATTACCTGGCTTAATCAATGCTGCCGATAAAAGTGCTATCCCGGTTGGTTCAAAAGTGATGTTAGAAGAAGGCACTCAATTGCTTTTTGGCAAAGGCTCGGGTGACCGTTTGGCGGTTGTTCAACTCGTTCAAAATTAATTTTTCACTTAGCAAAATATAAAAGCTCGATCGCAATGGCGAATAAACATAGTGGCGAAGATGTAACCGAAGAGTGGTGGGATATCTTGATGATCAGTCCGGACGCCTCGGTGCGCGATATCCATCAAGCGTATGAAAGGTTACGGATGTCTTATTTACCGATGAATCGAGATCGGTCAATACCGATTAGTGCAGAGGCGTCTGAGCAACTTCAAAAGCTTGACCGTGCGTTTCGCTTGGGGCTGGATTCAAAAAATCCTAGTGCTACGCTAGGCAAAACGGCATCAAGCAAGACGAGCACGAAGGTCGCAAGCAAGACCAAGGCAAAGGCTTCCAGTAAGCCGAGCACGCAAGCGACACCTCAGCCGTCAACAGGCGGAAAGGATCCCTTTCACTCTGTCGTTCAAGACTGGACCAAAGCATCCTCACAGAGCTCGTTGCCAAACACCTCCGGCTCAACTACAAATACGCAAGCCGGAACGTGGCCTCATACGACTGGCGATACCCAGAACACACAGCCCACCAAGAAAAAGTCAGCGAAAGGCGACGCTAAAGCCTCAAAAAAGGGCGGTAATGGTTATTTGTTATTGTTCATCTTCATCATTTGCGGGATGATTGGATACCTGTTTAGTAGCGACTCTCCACCGGCGAGTTCAAACGCAAGTCGTACCAGTACCAGTGCTCCCGCGCCTCGTGCAACCCCAAATAATGCCCCCCCGCAGGCACCACAGCAGTACAACCCATCGGCACCTGTGGCAGATCCGTTAGTCGTAGCGCTGCAACAAGAGCTGAATAGAAGGGGTTTTAATGCGGGGGTCGTCGATGGCTTGATCGGCCCTCAAACGATGAGTGCTATTAGTGCTGCTCAAAGCTCTTTCAATATGTATATCGATGGTAAGCCAAGTGAGGCGCTATTGAGAGCATTGAGAAGAAACTAAATCGAAGCGATGCTTTGACTAGGTTGAACGGCATTTCGCGGCAGCTCAGTCAAAGTCATTGAGCGGTCATGTCGGGCTCTGTGGGTAGTCGCATTAGAAACGCCCTACATCGTAGGGCGTTTCTCTTAGTTAAACTGGGTCTGCGAGCTCAGTCGCAGCACTACAATCAACCCACCGCAGTGCGCACTGAAGCCATCGACATCAGCTTAAGCCTTGGGCCCGCCTTCATCATCTGACCAGGCAACTGGCGCCCAACGATCTTCTCGACTTCTTTTGCGACCAAAATCAGTTTGTCGAGATCGATGCCGGTGTCATAGCCGCACTCTTGCAACAGGTATACCAAGTCTTCGGTGCAAATATTGCCGGTGGCGCCTGGCGCAAAGGGGCAGCCGCCTAAGCCTGCGATGGATGATTCGTACTCAAGCACTCCGAGTTGCAAACCGTTCATCACGTTAGCTAAGCCAACGCCACGGGTGTTATGAAAATGCAATGCGATTTGCACATCAGGAAATTTATTGCGCACGGCTTCAACCGTGCGTGTGACCACTGGTGGTGTTGCCATGCCGGTTGTATCGCCAAAACCAATACGACGGATACCATGGGCATGATAGGCGCCCACGATCTTCAAAATGTTACTGATCGGCACGTCACCTTCAAACGGGCAACCAAAGGCAGTGGCTAAGCCACCGTGCATGCCAATACCCCATTGATTAGCGATTGGCACGACTTGTGCAAAATCTGCAATTGCTTCGTCAATCGTTTTGTTCAAATTGGTTTTGCAATGGCTTTCGCTGGCAGAAATAAAGCCAACCATCACATCAGCCTTAGCGGCCGCGGCACGTTCAGCACCGCGGGCATTAGGCACTAACACGGCGAGTTTGACGCCAGGTTTACGCCGCACTTGTGCCATGACATCAGCGGCATCGGCCAATTGCGGCAAAGCGCGTGGCGACACAAATGAAGTGGCCTCAACGCTACGTAAGCCTGCATCAATTAAGGCGTCGATGACAGCGACCTTATCGGCAACGCTGATCTGCTCTTTTTCAGCCTGAAAACCATCACGCGTACCGACTTCGGTAATGGTGACAAAACGTGAACCTGTTGCGCTCATAAAAATGCCTCTTATGTTTTTAATCAGTCAATCAATACTTTGCGTTCAAGCAGAACTTTCTTGGCGCCCTAAAGTCTGCGCGTCCCACCCATCCTGTAATTCTAGCGACTTTATCAAGAGGCGACCCGACGTGATCATGTCAGGCGCTACGTTTGTCAGCCCCCAATTAGATCACGCCCTTTGCTTTCAAGGCGTCAATCACTTCGCCGCTCAAACCCAATTCAGTCAACACCGCCATGTTATCCCCACCCAAGTTAGGCGGCGGCCGATACATCTTGCAAGGATCATCCGTAAATTTAATCGGAAACCCCAACACATCCAAGCGGCCGTGATCCGGATGTTGAATCGTCATCCGCATCTGCTGATGCTGGGTTTGCGGATCATCAAAAGCCTCTTGCACGTTGAGCACGCGGCCACAAGGCACGCCCGCCAGATTCAAGACTTCGATCCAGTGCGCGATCGGCTTTTCACTAATTTTGACATTGATCTCGGCGTTAATCTGTTTGCGGTTTTGAAATCTCAGCTTGTTGTTTAAAAACTCGGGGCGCTCACGCAAATGATCCAAACCCAATACGGTTAATAACTTTGAATAGACACCGTCGTTACTGGGCGCTAGCGCCACTTGCCCATCGGCCGCGTCAAACATCCCGTAAGGCGATACCAACGCATTATCGTTGCCGGTACGCGCAGGCAGCTTACCAGTCGCAAAATAGTTTGAGGCCAAAAACGACATCACGCTAGTCATGCTATCGGTCAGTGAAGTGGTGACCTCTTCGCCCTGCCCAGTACGCTCACGACGCAGCAAAGCGGCCATAATCCCCATCGCTGCATACATACCCGACAACAAATCCGAGATCGGCGGAGCGGCGCGCATTGGGGGCTCGCCTTCATCGCCATTCACACTCATGAAGCCACTCATGGCCTGCGCAATAAAATCAAACGATGGCCGCTCGGCATAAGGGCCATCCAAACCAAAACCGGTTAGGTTGCAGCTGACAAGATCGGGTTTGATTTGACGCAAGGCCTCACGCCCAAAACCCATCGTATCCATCACGCCAGGCCTAAAGTTATTCACCACGACATCAGCAGTGGCTAACAACTTACGCAACACCTCTTTGCCCTCTTCGCTGCGCAAATCAATCGCCAACGAGCGCTTGTTACGGTTGAAGGTTGCAAAGTAATACGAAAACCCATTGGGTGACTCACCCTGCTTGCGCACCGGGTCGCCCTTGCCGGGCGTTTCGATCTTGATGACCTCGGCACCCATATCGGCCAAAAACATCGTACAAAACGGCCCAGACACGATACGAGTTAAATCGATGACACGGATTCCTTGCAGCTGCATAACAGGGTGATACCTTTTTCTTGGCCCTTGAGTCTGTGTGGCGACTCAAGGGTGCTTGAAGCTTAGCCTCGTTGCAAAGTTGACCTTGAACAAATGTGAGCGCATTCCCCACTCTAGGCGCAAGCCAGGGTGGGGTCTAGCGAACGGTGCTTCTTAAAGCGCCTTGCCTTTCTTTCTGGCATGTTCCTGAGTACCTTGCGCATCGACATACGCCCATACCGTCGCGAGCGTCGCGCCGCCCACGCTGCGAACTTCTTCTCCCCCAAACACGATGTGCAGCTTAAGGTTAAATACTGCATGTGAAGTCGATCGGTTGGTATTTTCCGTACTTTCGCCTTAACGTAATACTGTGCATAATACCAGCATGCAAATCGGTAATCGATTCCGTTGTTACCCAAGCCCCGCGCAAGCCCAAACACTGCTTGCCTGGATCGGCTGCCAGCGCTTCATCTACAACGCCAAGGTGGGCGAGGATCGGTATTTCAGACGCTTTGCGCGTCAGTCACTGTCCCACACCGGAGAGTTCGCACCCATCGATCAGAAGTACAGCCACTTCAAGACCGAACAGACACCGTGGCTAAGCGAGGTGCCATCGCAGATTCTGCGCAACGGCGCGGTGCTGTGGAAACTGGCCTACGGGCGCTACTTCTCCAAGCTGGCAGGCAGGCCCACAATTCATCGCAAGACTGGCGAGCAGTCGGTGTGGCTGACCAGCGAACTCTTTACTTTTATGCCCGTGGTGGACAAAGACACGGGTGAGATCAACACCCACATGCTGCATATCGGCACGCCCAAGTTTGCGCTGGGCCAGATCAAGTTCACCGCCCACAAGGATTTCAAACCCGCTGCATCGATCCATATCAGCATCCACGCCGGGCGCTGGCATGTGTCGTTCAACTACGACGATGGCGTGCCTGAGCCCAGTGTGCAGCAGACTACCGAATACCTGATGCAGTTTACCGAACGCGAGCTGGCGGCTGTCACAGTGGGGCTTGACCGCGGGGTAAATATTCCATTGGCCACAAGCGATGGTCAGACGTTCGGGTTTACAGCCATCCAGGGCAAGCGCCTGCTGGCTCACGAACGCCACCAGAAGCGCTGGCAGCGCCGTCAGGCGCGGCGCAGCAAAGGTTCAAAGAACTGGCTCAAAGCTAAACGAAAGGTGGCGCGCTATCAGCGTTATGGCGCTGACGTGCGTCGGGATGTGGCGCACAAGACTAGCTTTAATCTGGCAACTGATCCGCGCTACAAATTGTTTGTGTTTGAGGCGCTCAAGGTTGCGAATATGACCAAGCGTGCCAAGCCTAAACAAGATGAGCAAGGGCATTGGATCAAGAACGGTGCTGCAGCCAAGTCAGGGTTAAACAAAGCCATTCTTGCCTCAACGTGGGGCAAAACCAAAGAGTTTCTGGGCTACAAAGCCCGCAGATCGGGCAAGCTCGCAATCGAAGTGCCAGCCTTCTATTCTTCGCAGGAGTGTGCCGCGTGCGGTCACATTCATTCAGACAACCGGGTTTCCCAAGCCGAGTTTGTCTGCCAACGCTGCAATCACACAGGCCATGCCGACCACAATGCCGCAGCCATCATCGCTAAGCGCGGTGTGCGGTTGGTGCTCAGTGGTGCGTGTGTGCAAAAGAAGAGTAAGAAGTGTGGAATCCTAAAAAACAAGGTAGGTGAGGTAATCTCCGAACCGGTGGCATCCGTGCCATCTACGCTTGGTGAGACCGAGGTAAGTCGTTTGAGTGGCAACATCCCGGCGCACTGGTCGTTGACCCAAGAAACCCCCGCTACAGCTAAGGCTTAGCGGTGGGAGAATTCATCTATTGCAACTTGATCCCAGAATCTTTAACGACCTTGCCCCAGCGTGCAAAATCGGTTTTGACAAATTCTGTAAAGGTTTCGACTGATCCTCCTACTACGTTAACCCCGACAGACACGAGTTTTTCTTTAACATCGGATTGTTGTAGGGCACGATTAAATTCGGCATTCAACTTTTGGACGATTGGCCTTGGTGTACCGACTGGTGCAAAGATTCCCACCCAAATGCTGCCGTCCATGCCGGTTGCACCTGATTCTGCCAGTGTTGGCGTGTCAGGCAGCAGGTTTGCGCGCTTCGCTGTGGTCACAGCCACCGCATGTAGCTTGCCTGTTTTAACCTGTGGCAGCACCGACCCCATCGAGAGTAATGCGACATCAACGTGACCGCCCATTAAATCCGTAAGTGCAGGCGACGCACCCTTGTAAGCAGTATTCACCAAGTTGATGTTCATTGCTTTTTTGTATTGCTCGCCCAACAAATCACCAAAGGTTCCGACACCCGCGGTTGCCCAACGCAAACCCTCGGGGGTCTTGCCTTTAGTTATCATGTCGCCAGGTAAACGGATCGTTGAACTCGTGGCGCTTACGATGACTCCGGGGGTGATACTTAATTGAACCACCGGTGCAAAACTTTTAAGCGTGTCGTAGCCCACACTTGGGTTTAACCATGGGCTCACCATCACATTGTCGGTTTGCGCTAACAACAAACTGTAGCCGTCGGGAGCACTTTTTGCCACCGCTTCAGCTGCAAGGTTACCCCCTGCGCCGGGTCGGTTCTCTAAAATGATTGTCCAACTCGTGATTTCGGCTAACTTGTTTCCCACAACTCGGGCCACGTAATCGGTACCGCCGCCTGGGGGATACGGAATGATGAGCTTGATAGATTTGTTCGGATAGTCTTGGGCGATGCCAAGCTTAGGGGCCATCAAACAGGCAGCTCCTGCAGCTAATATTATTGCAAACAATCGATTGCTTTTCATCACGTTTGTCCCCTGACGGGTGGCGCTTTTAGCTGCGCTCTTTTGTCATTTTGCGTTGTATTAACGGTAACGGTTGGTGTTTCTTCGTTGATAGACACCTGTTACTGATTCTAACCGTTTGTTTCGTTGGATCGCGCTTAAGGCTGCCGCGCAGAGTTTACGCCTGTCTATTACGCGTGTGAATTGCACGTGTCGATTGTGTCGGTAGATTACACATTTGGATTGTGCATGTGTATTGCGCGTTTGGGTTGCGTTCACGTGCGCCGCTCACTAGCACGCTCTTTCAGCCAAGCACTAAAACAGACTCGCATAGGCTGGTAAATCCAAACACGCATAGCCCCGTTGCTGCAAGATCTTTTTCTCATCGCTTAAAAAAACTGGCGAAAACAGTACTTTTTCTGTTTTCCAGCCTTCGAGTTTTTTGCCTTCTTTACTGGCCAAAAACGCCTGAATATGCGCCTCAAATTTTGCCAATGACAGATTGTCGTGCGCCCGCGCGTTTCGCTTGCAAGAGCCAAAACGCACACGCTTGTCGTCGCTATTAATGGCGACTAGATCAATTTCGATTGTCTTATCCACATCGCGCGGGTGATTCCAAAAGCCGAGATTGATGTCGGTTAACGCAAAGTCACCCTTACCCTTACGCGAGCATTCGATATGTAGTTGCCGTATCCACTTTTCAAAAGTACCACCTTCGTGGATGCAAGTTCTGGGCTTCGCTAACTGCAGCACCTGTGCCAGAGGTCGCAGGCGCGCCGCGTCACGGGCGGGTTTGACGACAGAGAGCCAGCCTTGAAGAAAGTTGTCGGTGATGTAATACCGTGCATTGCGGCTTTTGCTGTCTGAAAACACAGGCCATCTCTTGTCAACGATTCGATAGCTTTCAACCAGGCGAGCAATGTAAGTGCCCATCGGCGACGTGTCGTCGTCTTTATTTAACGCAGCGATCAGTTCGCCGTGCACGCAGCCGGGATGCTCGGACAGATAATTCAAAATTGCCATCATTTTTCCACGCACTTCGCGCAAAAATGAAGTGTGGGCCTCTTCAGCGAGCGGACTACCTTCTTTGAGAAACAGGCGTGTGAGAAGCTCTGCGCCAAAGTTTTCAGTAGGCACGCTGAATAGGTCTTGCTCATAGGCATCGCGATAAAACTTTGGAACCCCTTCAAAGAAGCTCCATAAAGTCAGCCACTGTGTCGGGCTATCGATCCCGTGCGCCGCGTAAAGCGTCGTCAAATCCTCAAAATCCCAATGCTGCAGGTCAATCGAGGTCGTCAGGCGGCCATAAAGCGGTGCGGCGGCATCATTGAGTAAGGCGTTCATTTCAGACTGCAAAGAACCCAACACAAACAAGCCACCACGGTCAGTGTCTTTTAATTGATCGACTTGTGCTTGCAAGTGCGAATTGAAAGCCTGCAACTTTGCACTTGTGAAGTACTGAAATTCATCTAGGATTAGCATCATGCCTTGGCGGCATAACGAGCCAATTGCCCTTGCCATTGAGGCAAAGTCATCAATCGGGGCAGCCAAGAGCGAAGCAGCGTCGCTGCCGCTATCTTTCAGTGCACGCCTAAAACTGGCCGCCACATCGCGCTCATCTGAATTAGGCACTTGCATGTAAATCATCCGCCCAGCCAGGCTTGGATCCGATTTCATCAACTCTTTGAGCAGCGTGGTCTTGCCAATACGACGGCGCCCTTGAATGCGACAAAAAAACCACCGTTGCTTGTGGATCAGGCTATCGAGCGTACTCAACGTGTCGTGGCGACCGTAAAAGTCCCATTTTTTCATTTTCTATAAGAAATTTTTTTGTATGTTAACTTTTTATATAACTTAACCATATGTTAATAAACATTTTTTTAACATATAAATATTAACATACAAAAAAGTTTCTTATATTGCGAATAACAGGTAACGGACCGAAATTGGGGTTTCAA
>JBIIWK010000366.1:0-2603 GCA_044338955.1 Burkholderiaceae bacterium | reverse complement strand
ACTGAAGGCGCAGCACGTTTCGCAGCTGCTCGAAATGGCCGCAGGCCTCGAAATCGAAAACGCTAGTCGCTTACGCAAACAAGAACTCATGTTTGCCATCATGAAAAAGCGGGCGAAACAAGGCGAACAAATTTTTGGCGATGGCGTACTAGAAGTCTTGCCCGACGGCTTTGGCTTTTTACGCTCGCCCGACACCTCGTATCTGGCCAGTACCGACGATATTTATATTTCGCCCTCACAAATTCGTCGTTTTAATTTGTACACTGGTGATTCTATTGAGGGCGAGGTGCGCACCCCAAAAGATGGCGAGCGCTATTTTGCGTTGGTTAAAGTCGACAAGGTCAATGGCTATGCGCCTGAGGCGATCAAGCATCGCATCATGTTCGAGAACCTGACCCCGCTACACCCCGACAAAGTGATGCCGCTTGAACGCGACATCAAAAGCGAAGAAAACCTGACTGGCCGCATTCTTGATATTTTTGCGCCGATCGGTAAAGGACAGCGCGGGCTCATTGTTGCGAGTCCGAAGTCGGGTAAAACGGTGATGATGCAGCATATTGCGCATGCAATCACTGATAACTTCCCTGATGCGGTCATGATCGTGATGTTGATCGACGAGCGGCCTGAAGAAGTCACTGAGATGCAGCGTACCGTACGCGGTGAAGTCGTCGCATCAACCTTTGACGAACCTGCGACCCGTCACGTTCAAGTCGCTGAGATGGTCATCGAACGGGCTAAACGCCTGGTCGAAATGAAAAAAGACGTGGTCATCTTGCTAGATTCGATTACCCGCTTGGCGCGCGCTTACAACACGGTGGTGCCGGCCTCGGGCAAGGTACTAACCGGTGGTGTAGATGCCAATGCGCTGCAACGGCCAAAACGCTTTTTCGGCGCCGCGCGTAACCTTGAAGAAGGTGGCTCACTCACCATCATTGGCACAGCCCTGATTGAAACCGGCAGCCGCATGGACGAAGTGATTTACGAAGAGTTTAAAGGCACCGGTAACTCTGAGATTCATCTCGAGCGTCGCTTGGCCGAAAAACGCGTATACCCTGCCATCAATTTGAATAAGTCGGGCACCCGTCGCGAAGAGCTCTTGATCAAGCCCGATCTGTTGCAAAAAGTTTGGGTGTTACGTAAGTTTATTCATGACATGGATGACGTCGAATCGATGGAGTTCATCTTGGATAAGATGCGTTCGACCAAAAACAACAATGAGTTTTTTGAGTTGATGAAGCGCTAAGACGGGAGCTGCGTGCTTAGGCTTGAGTTCGGGCCTGAGTTGCGCCTGATTTTCGCCTAGCGGGCAGATGGCCTGACCCGCTTTTAGTGCTACTAGTTCGTAGGCACCGGTGCGGCGCGATTAGGCGTCGCAGCAGGTGCTGGCGCACCGCGCGGCTCGAGTTTGGGATCATCCCATGGCCCCGTGACCGCATACTTCACTGTCATTGCCTTTTCAATCGGATTACGCAACAAAAATTGTGTCGCTAAGGCACTTAACCCTGCGATGGGGTTGACCACAAAGGCGGTGGCAAGTGCTGCACCGCTCATATCGAACTGTGGCCTGACATCGGCCTCCATATCCCATATTTTTTTATCTAAATCAGATTTACCAATCAACAAAATACTCGCAATCGGGCTGTTGATCGTCAGATCTTTAGTGTGAACCACACCCTTCGTAAATTCAAAGCTCCCGGTCAAGGCGTTCCAGGGAAAACCTTCTTTGAATTCATCACCCGGCCTGAAGTTAAAGCTCAGGATTCTTTGTAACGACTGCAGCGACAAGAGCTCTAAAAGCCGCGCACTGCGTGAACTGACGTGTTCGAACACACCGTTTTTAAAGGCGACTTTAGCAGAGCCATTTAAGCCCTGATAACTGTACGCCCACGGAAAATTTAACCAATCAATTTGCGCTTGAATCGTGCCACTACCACCCTTTACACGCTCGGGATGCCCCATTTGCGTTGAAAACTGACCCAGGTCACTCACGATAACCTCGCCATTTAGCCGGATGCCGCGCGTGGGGCCCTTCAGACGCCACTGCCCCGTGGCGGTCGTTGTGGCAGCCGCACTGCGAATATCTAGCTTTTCGATATTCCAGAGTTCAGTGCGCTGTTGATTAGAGCCCACTAACTGCAACCTGCCTAATTGGCTTCCATAAAGTGTAAAGTCGTCAATGGTAAGGTCAATTGCAGGAATATCAGACCAGCGTTGAGTCTCAAGGACGTCAATTTTCAACGCTTCCGTCTGTCCTTCATCCGCAACACCGAGGGTCAACTTTGAAAACCTTGCTTGAATTCGACCATCTAGCGCACCCGCAGCAGCCCGCCACGTGGCGCTTCCGGCGGTTTCTTTTGACGCGACTCGAGCTGACCAGTCATTAGCTGCGCTTTGTGTCGCGGTGACATCAAGATCTGTAAACGTCAGCTCAGACACAATCAATTGAGGTGAACGCAGGCGCGCGGTCGCTACGCTTGGAAACACTTTAGCCTCGGCCTTGGACGTACGCTTGGGCTCTTGTGTCACTTGCTCGAACAAGGCGCTCCAGTCGTTAAAGTCTACCTTATCGAGCTTGATATCAAGCGCTAAGCCGCTAGGCGGTA
>JBIIWK010000391.1:0-2607 GCA_044338955.1 Burkholderiaceae bacterium | reverse complement strand
TGCGGCGCGCGCGGGCGAGGCGCGGGCGATTGCAGCGCACGCGCAAGGCGCAGGGAGCCGCCCACGCAGGCGGCAGGCAGGGGCGCGTCAGCGCGTGCATGGCTCGCGATACAGCGTGCGGAGGGCGTGCGCAGTGCGTCTTGTCGTACGGCAGCGTCGTACGGCCACCGCCAGCAACGCCGACCCCCTTCCACGCTGTGCAGCATGCTGCTGAACGCAGTATCGGGTGGCTGCGCTGCGCACGCGCCGCCCACTGCGCCTGCAAGGCGGCTGCGCGGCGCGGCGCGCTTCCGGCGGGTGCACGCTGGACGGCACGCGCTGCCGCCTCGCGCCGCCGCTGCCGACGGCTCGGAGCCGCCGGTTGTGGGCGAGGGCGCGGCGGGGCGGCAGGCGCTGTTCAACAACATCGCGCCGGTGTACGACACGCTGAACGACGTGCTCAGCCTCGGGCAGCACCGCATCTGGAAGGCACGCCCCATGCGCATGCACGCGCTCGCCGGCTCGCTGACACCTGCGTCCGCTCGACCGCTGACAGGAGGCGACGGTGCAGTGGTGCCGCGCGTCGCCGGGGCAGGCTGCGCTGGACGTGTGCTGCGGCAGCGGCGACATTGCGCTGCGCCTGGCGTCTGCTGTGGGCGCCTCGGGCAGCGTGACGGGCTTGGACTTTGCGGCGGCGCAGCTAGCGGTGGCAGCGAAGCGCGAGGAGCCGCTGCTCTCCGGCGGCGCGAACCGCGCAGCCGTGCGGTGGGTGGAGGGCGACGCCTGCGCTCTCCCTTTCGCAGACGACAGCTTCGACGCGGCAACCTGCGGCTACGGCCTGCGCAACGTGGTGGACATCCCGGGTGCGCTGGCGCAGCTGCGCCGCGTGCTGCGCCCGGGCGCCATCGCAGCGCTCCTCGACTTCAACAACAGCGAGTCGCCCGTGGCGCGCGCCGTGCAGACCGCAGCGCTGGATAACCTGGTGGTGCCGCTGGCGCGCATGGCGGGGGTGGCTGCGGAGTATGAGTACCTGGCGCCGTCCATCGCCGCCTTTCCCACGGGGAGGCAGCAGGTTGCGCTCGCCAAAGCAGCCGGCTTCTCTTCAGCCGTGCACTACGAGCTGGCGGGCGGGCTCATGGGCGTGCTGGTGGCCACCAAGTGAGCAGACGTAGCGACGCCTGGTGAAAGTATTTTCGTGCGTGTTGCTTTCACGATGGCCGGCGAAGGTTGCATGCTGCGCTCACGCGTATGCTCGCCGTTCTCTGTCTGAGTAGGTTGTGAGGCGCGCGTTGAGCGCCGCCGCCGCGCGCTCCGCCACCTGCTCGTCCAGCGCGGCACGCAGCAGGCGCTGCCTGTGCGCTCGCACAGCTGCCGCCTCCGCCTCCTCCGCCGCCAGCTGAGCGCGCAGCCGCGCCACGCGCTCGCGGTCCGACGCCGCCTCCGCCGCCTTGCGCGCCGCCAGCGGGCACGCGTCCGCCGGCGCGCCCGGGCGCAGCGCAGAGAGTGGCCGCGCGCCCACTTTGGGCGTCACGCCGCGCTCGCGCACCGCAGCCGCGTCGCGAGCAGCCGCCTGCGCCTGCGCCGCCGCGCGGTTGTACTCCTCCACCGCGCGCCTCGAGGCGAAGACGTCGTCTGTGATGCGCACCAGACGCAGCGCCGGAGACAGCGGCGGCGCGGCCAGCGCTTTCTCCGGCGAGGCAGGCAGCGATGACGCGGCGATGGTGGGCGGCGCGGGCGTGGAGGAGCGCAGGCCGTGTGCGCGCGCGCCCTGCGCAGCCACCGCCGCCAGCATGGCGAGTAGCCGTGTGTAGGCCACCGCGCGGCCGGCGCGCTCCGACGCCGCGTCCAGCAGGCCGAGCAGCGCGATGGCGTCCACGTCGGCGATGGCGCGCGCGCCCGCGGTGCGCAGCAGGGACTCGGCAGTGGAGCGAGGCAGCAGGCCGCTGCGCGCGCTGTCGGCCGAAAGAAAGGCGTCCTGCAGCGCAGCCAGCTCATCCGGCTCCTAAAAGGCGGCGCGTGAGGCGCGGCGCAGGCGGGGCAGGGCGGGAGGGCCTCACCTGAGGTGCAGGCGGAGCAGGCGTTTGCGACCGCCGCTTGCCTGCGCGGCTGGCGGCACGGCTGGGCGGCGGCACCACGCCGCAGCGCGCCAGGAAGGCGTCGCTGAAGTGGAAGGCGAACACGCCGTCGCCGCTCACCAGCTGCAGGCGCGCGGGCGTGCGGAGTCAACTCAAACCCTCACACCCGCGCAGACGGACGCACGCAGCGCACGCGCAGCGCTCACGCCACGCAGATGGACGCGCGCGCTGCGCAGGCGGCGCACCCGTCCCACTCCAAAGTCAATGTCCATCGCGCTGTGTCCGCTCACGTGGCCGGCAAGCGCATCCAGCAGCAGGCGCAAAACAGGCGTGGCCCACGCGCGACGCACGCCCGCCAGCCGAGCCACCGAGAAGAAGTTGAGCGGCACGATCGGCGCGTCTGCAAGCGTGCGGGCACGCTCAGTGCGCGGCGTGTGCGCGTACAAGCGCAAGCGCGCACCGAGGTTTGGCGTCCCTCCGCGCACGACGCGCAGCTGGCGCAGCACCACGAACGCGGGCGCAGGCCAGAAGCTGCCCAGGCCCGGCAGCTTGA
>JBIIWK010000127.1:0-9316 GCA_044338955.1 Burkholderiaceae bacterium | reverse complement strand
CCTTGTTCAATGTGGTGGCCGGCCAGTTGGCAATCTGAACTGATGTAATCAGGCTCGTTGTTTGCCATGGCTTTGAACACGGGCTTGCCGATCTTCATGGCAGTGTCATGAAACTCTTTTTTCACGCCCCATGTGCCCGAGTGTCCCGAACAACGCTCGACTACGTTGACTTCGGTACCCGGCACCAACTTCAACATCTCTGCTGTTTTCTTACCCACGTTTTGTACGCGCGAATGGCACGGCACGTGATAGCTCACATGGCCAAGATTCTCTTTGAAGTCGGTGCTCAGCAAACCGTCTCTCTTACGCGCAATGAAGTACTCAAAGGGATCCCACATCGCGCCTTTCACGAGCTGCACATCAGCCTCGTCGGGAAACATCAAAGGAAGCTCTTGCTTGAACATCAGGGTACAAGAGGGTATCGGCGTCAAAATCGCATAGCCGTCGCGCGCAAGCTGCGCAAGCTTTGGAATATTCTTGTCTTTATTCTCGGCAACCGCATCAAGATCGCCCAGTTCAAGCTTAGGCATCCCGCAACAAGCTTCTTTGTTGACCAACTCGTAAGGGATCTTGTTGTGACTCAAAATCTTAATCAGATCCTGACCAATGCCGGGCTCGTTATAGTTGATATAGCAGGTTGCATAAATTGCGACCTTACCTGGCGTTTTGGCCCCGTTCACCACAGGGAGGTCAGCCGACGGCTTTGCCACTTGCGCAAAGGTTTTGGGCGCGTATTCTGGAATCCATGCTTTTTTATCAACCCCCAGGGTGGTCTCCATCAGCGAGCGCATCACGCCGGTTTTGTTCACGGCGTTCACGGCTTCGGTCACGATTGGGATACCTGCGAACATACCGAGCTTATCGGTCGATGACAGCACGGCATCACGCATCGTGGTCTCGCCCTTTTTAAAACTCACCGCTTTGGCACGCAACATCAGGTGCGGAAAATCTAAGTTCCAGGGATGCGGCGGTACGTAAGGGCACTTCGTCACGTAACAGACATCACACAAGAAACATTGGTCAACGACTGTCTTGTAATCTTTTTTATCTACGCCATGCACTTCGCCGTCTTCGGTCGCATCAATCAGGTCAAACATGGTGGGAAACGAGCCACACAGGTTGACGCATCGGCGGCAACCATGGCATAGGTCAAACACGCGTTCCATTTCGGTATGCAGTTTATCCTCGTCGTAAAAGTCTGGGTTCGTCCAGTCTAGGGGGTGACGGGTGGGCGCGTCGAGATTGCCTTCGCGGTTTGACATAAAGAATCCTTATCGATTGCAAGAAACGGGTAGTGAAGAACCGAGTGTTTAAAAGGAGTGTTTGCGAAACGAGTACTTCAAAGAGCGGGTCTTTAAGAAACGTGTGCTTAAAAAAACTGTGACCAGCAAAGCCGGCCACAGATCTAGCATCGGTACGCGGCGACAAGGGCAAGCCCTTACCTCCAACCCCCGAACGCGCTGGCTGACTTAGTCGACCAAGGCGTCTAACGCTTTCTGGTAGCGATTAGCGTGTGAACGCTCGGCTTTAGCGAGTGTTTCAAACCAATCAGCGATTTCGTCAAAGCCTTCAGCGCGCGCTGTTTTGGCCATACCTGGGTACATATCGGTGTACTCATGGGTTTCGCCATGAACAGCCGAAGCCAAATTGTGACGGCTTGAACCCATTGGCAGACCTGTCGCTGGGTCACCCGAGGCTTCTAGAAACTCGAGGTGGCCATGAGCATGACCAGTCTCGCCTTCAGCGGTTGAGCGAAACAATGCAGCGACGTCTGGTTGACCTTCAACGTCAGCCTTGTTTGCGAAATACAAATAACGGCGGTTTGCTTGTGATTCGCCTGCGAATGCGTCTTTCAGGCACTGTTCTGTTTTTGAACCTTTGAGCTGGGCCATATAGCCTCCTGACTATTTGAACTAAGGAAATTGGAGCATCAGCTGCACAGATCGCCTTCAAACCGCGTCTGCACTCGACCTCTGTAACAAGTGTAAGCGGGCTTTATGACGATGTGAAGTAAATTTTGCAACATTCAGAATCAAGGATCCTTAGCGACTGTAAGGTCTTTACCTGATTGCGCGGAAAGCCTTGGCCTTAAGGCTAGGGAGAAGATGTCAAGATTCAGCTGCCTTTTTATGCGCCGCCAAGGCCATCAATCTGCGATCTCGCCAAAGTCGACGCGCCAGAAGCTGGTCTTTTGGCAAAATCGCCCGCCGCGCGGCTTCGAGTTTGGCGATAATCTCTTCAGACCAATGGTCCGTTGAGGTTTGCTCGGTTGACATCGCCTGGTACATTTCGTCAAACCGATGTGCGTAGTCTGCCAAACCATCGGGGGCGTTTAAATCGATGGTCTCAAAAGGCCCCATAAACGACCACCGCAAGCCTAAGCCTTCACGGATCGTGACATCTAAGCCGTCAGCATCCACATAGCCCTGTTCAACTAACTTGAACGCCTCGCGCAGCAAAGCACCTTGCAGGCGATTCAGGATAAAACCACGAAGTTCACGATGGATTTTGACGGGTTTTTGGCCGACGCTTTCCATGACATCCCAAGTTTTTTGCACGATGGCCGCGTCGGTCCAGGGTGCCCCGCAGATCTCAACGACCGGGATCAGGTACGGAGGGTTCACCGGGTGTGCAATCAAACAGCGCGAGCGACCCGGTAAGTTTTCAGTAAAGGCCGAGGCTGGGATACTTGAAGTCGAACTTGCCAAAACGGTTGTTGGCGCCGCCAACTTATCCATTTTGGCAAAAATTTCAATCTTCATCTCAACGCGCTCGGGCAAATTCTCTTGCACATAGTCGACGTCTTGTAAAACCTCTTCAAGCGTGGCGCTTGCGCTAATGCGTGATATCAAGCTCTTCGGGTCTGTGATCAACCCTGCAGCCTCAAGATCGGCAACCTGCTCTTCAATCAGCCTGAACGCCAAGGTGACCGCCTTAGGGTCGCCGTCCCACATTTTGACCTCATGCCCACCACGTGCAAAAACGATGGCCCATGCCTGACCAATCAACCCTGAACCCACGACTGCGATTTTCATTTTTTCTCCTTTGAAACCTCGCCACTGATGAAGAGATGCTACAGGACTCCCAACAGCTAACGCGATTATTTTTAGTGGGAATAGTGTAGTGCCGAATTGGTTGTCAGACAGATGGCCAAGTTAGGTGCTGAGCCTGGTGCCAAGTTAAGCGTTGGGTACGCTGCCGAGTTAAGCGCTGCGCATGTTGCCAACCAGGTTATCAAATTACCTTGCGCTGCGCGGCGGCTAGACGAACGGTTTGCAAATGAATCTCAACGATCTGATTCACGTCGGTGCTGTACCCGCCTGCCATCATGATTGTTAGCGGACAGCGTTGACTCTGCGCATACTGCATCACCATCAGATCACGAGTGGCCATGCCCGCCTTCGTTACCTTCAGGCGCCCTAACCGATCTGATTCGTGAGGGTCAGCACCCGCAAGATAGAGTACGAACTGAGGCTCAAACCGTGCTTGCACCTGCTCCAGCGCCGCGTCCAATGCCTCAAGGTACGCCTCATCCTCGCAAGCATCGGGCAAAGGCACATCTAACGAGCTCTGTTGTTTATTAAACGGGTAATTGCGCGCGCCATGCAGCGATAACGTAAAAACTGTCGGATCGCCTTGAAAGATCGAGGCGGTGCCATCGCCCTGGTGCACATCCAGATCAATGATCGCGATCCTCGCTTTGGGATTGCTGGATTTCTGTAAGATTTTGGCCGCAATTGCCGCATCATTAAATACACAAAAGCCGCTACCACGCTCGCGATACGCGTGGTGCGTGCCACCGGCAAGATTCACCGAAATGCCGTCAATGCTTGCAGCCTCACAGGCCGCGAGTGTGGCCCCGACCGAGCGGCGTGAGCGCTCGACCATTTCAAGGCTCCAGGGAAAACCAATCTCGCGTTGCTCTTTGGGTGTGAGTTCGCCTCGAATCACAGACTGCAGATACCGCGGAGAATGCGCGAGCAAGATCTGAGTATCGGTCGCTGCGGGGGCTTCGTTCAAATCTATATTGCCCTCAGCACTTACTGCGTCGCGCAAGAGTCGGTACTTGGACATGGGAAAGCGGTGCCCAACTGGTAACGGCAAAACGAAATGATCGGAGTAGAAAGCTTTCACGGTGGCCTAGGTCGCTAACAATAGGAGTAACTGCTATTTGACCACTCGACCAATGCTTGCCGATGGATTTGTGAAAGCTTACCCGATGCCTAGCCAACGATTGCGTGCTGCCTAGCTAATAATTGCCTGAGACTCACATGACGCCTTCCGGACACTTGCCTGCGCTCGAGGCCCGACGAATTCAGCGTAACGAAATAAGTCTCACCACACTTCACAAATTTCAGGCAGAATACAAAAAATATTAAAAAATTAGGTCGCCATCGATGCGATTTAAATACGAGACCACAAGGAGACCCTCATGACTAGTTCTAAAAGTTATAGCAGTTTGACCCTGATCGCCACAGCACTATTGCTGGCGAGCCCAGTCGCCAGTGCTCAACAAACCATCAAGCTTGGTATGACAACAGCGCTCACAGGGCCGTTCAACGAGTTTGGTGAAGGTAATCGCCGCGGCGTCATGCTTGCCATTGATGAATGGAATAAAAAAGGTGGCATCAACGGCAAAAAAATTGAACTTGCCGAAGCCATGGATGATCAACTGGTGCCAGACAAGGCCGTACAGAATATGCGCCGCATTCTCGATAACAAAGAGATTGTCGCCATCATTGCGCCAGCAGGCAGTGGCCCCTCGCTGGCTACTATGGATATGCTTGAGGCCGATGGACGCCCCACTTGCAATCCCCTTGCACAATCACCTTCTGTGATTTATCCAAAAGGTAAAGAACAACCACCACGTAAAAACGTCGTCTCGATGGCGATCACCAACGAAGCTGAGGCCAATCGCCTGGGCCAAATTTTAGGCAAACAGTACAAAAATATCGGTGTGATTCATGAAAGCACCGCTTACGGTGTCACGGGTGCCGAGCTCGTCAAAAAATCAATCGCGGCCACCAATCCTGCTGCGAAGGTTCAGATCGAATCCTATAACCAACGCAGCCAAGACATGACCTCGCAGGTCGCACGTTTGCAACGCAGCCAGGTCGACGCAATCTTAGTCGTGGGCTTAGGTGCTGACTTTGCTGTGATTCGTAAAAACATGAGCCGGGCAAACGTTAAAGTGCCGCTGTTCGGGTCAACCGGCGCCGTCACCGCCCCCTACCTTGAAGGTGCGGGTGATTTGGCAATTGGCACGCGTTCAGTCAGCCCCGCTGCGTTCGGTAAAAGACCCTTACCACCCTACGCACAAAACTTTGTCGATCAGTATCGCGCCGCACACGGTACCGATCGCTGGTATGGCTCTGACGCCGCAAACCCACAAATTTCGATGGCTACCGTCGTCGGTAACGGTTACGACTGTGCGGTAGTCTTGCTTGACGCGATTAAACGCGCGGGCTCAACAACGCCTGCTGCCGTGATTGCCGCGTTGAATCAAACCAAGGGGCTGTCTGGCGTATCGATTCCATCTATCACCTTGACCGCCGAGTTGCACGAAGCCTTTAAACCTGAAGATCTAGGTTTATTTGAAATCAACAAATCGGCCACCGGGGCTCTGTATCTAAAACCCGTTGTTGAGTAAACACGCGTCCCTCATCAGTCATTGAGTCAATACGCACCCCTTCGGGGGTGATCTCAACGTTTGCAGGGTGTGCCTCAGCATGGATTTTTTTCTCTCTTTAGTGATTGCAGGGGCGTGCGTCGGTTCAGTTTACGCACTCGTCGCCGTTGGCCTAAATTTAACGTTCTGGACCACCAAAACGCTTAATTTTGGACAAGGTGCGGTCATGATGTTGTGCGCGATATCCACGGCGCTGTTGACGGCTCAAGGGATTAGCAACGGCGTTGGCATCATTGCAGGTGTGGCAATCGTTGCCTTGGTTGGCGTCATCGTTGAACGCATCGCAGTACGCCCGGCGCTCAAGACTGCTGGCAGCATGGGTTGGGTGATTGCCACACTGGGTTTTGGAATTTTGCTTCAAGGCATTACTTCAAAGTTTTTTGGCTCGCAGGCCATTCCGTTTCCTGAGGTGCTGTTCACGGTCCAAGATGTGATCGATATTGGTGGCCAAAATATCTCTTTGCAATACGTATCGATCTTTGTTGTCTCAATCTTGATTATTGTGGTGTTAGAAGGTCTCACCCGCTACACCGTTTTAGGCACCGCGATTCGGGGTACCGCTCAGGATATGGAGCTTGCAATTGTTCAAGGTCTACCCGTCAATCTGATTGTTTCTGGCTCGTTCGTTTTGTCGAGCATCATGGCCGGTATCGCCGGCATCCTCACCGCACAAATTAGTGGCACCGTCGACCCAGCCTTTGGTTTTGAATTGGTCCTCATGGGCTTTGTCGCTGCAGTACTCGGAGGGATGGGTAGCTCAGCAGGTGCGCTGGTGGGCGGCATTATCGTTGGCATCATTGGTAAATTAGTAGGGGGTTATATCTCTACTGCCGCAGAACATGGCATCGCCTTTGCCCTTTTAATCTTGATGTTGGCGCTCAGGCCTGAAGGTTTTTTTGGACGCGCCGAAGTGAGCAAAGCATGAATACGATGCGCACTTTTTTAAGTCGATTAGTTACCCATCCATTGGTATTGATGGTGCTGCTCATTGCGCTATTTTTTGGCGCCTCGCACTTGCGCGGCGCGACCTTACAAATTCTAAGTTTCGCGCTCGTATCTATTCTGTTCACGCAAAGCATCAACGTTCTGACCGGCATGGCGGGTCAGATCTCCTTGGGTCATGCTGCCTTCTTTGGCATTGGAGCCTATGGCACCGCCATTCTAGCCAAAACATATGGCTTAAATTTATTTTTAACCATCCCAGTGGCTGCGATTGTTTCGAGCCTTGTCGCCTATTTGTTGTCATACCCAGCTGGGCGGGTTAAAGAGGTCTATCTTGCGATGATGACTTTAGGTTTTGGCCAAGTTTTTTTAGAAGTTGCCCGCGAATGGACAGATCTGACAGGGGGTGTCATGGGGCTCAGTGGTGTGCCCTCTGCAGGCTTAGGCACCTTGATTATCTTGGGGCATAAGTTCACGACCGTCGATTACTTTCGCGTGCTGTTACTGATTACAGCCTGTTCAATGATTTTTATCAGAAACTTTTCACAGAGTCGGCTGGGGCGTTCGCTCTTCGTCATGCACTACAGTGAACTCGCGGCTGGCAGTGTTGGGATCGCACGCCGGCAAACCAAGCAACTCGCTTACGCACTCAGTGGGCTGTTGGCGGGCGTATCTGGCGGCTTTTACGCGCACCTAGTTGGTTACTTAGGCCCTGAAAGTTTTGCAATCTCGCGCTCCATCGAAGTCTTGGTGGTGGCCATTGTCGGCGGCCTTTGGTCAAGTGCCGGTCAAGTCATCAGTGCGGTCTTCTTCACCTTCTTGCCTGAACAATTACAACTATTCGCTGAGTATCAATTCATCGCTTACGGTTTAATTTTGACTTTTACGCTGATCTTGTTCAAACAAGGCATTGGGGGCTTACTGTTTTTACCCCCCCGCTTCATCCGCCAGACTTGGTTGACAACCGCTCAGCAACAAAGTCAGGCTGCCACAACAAACAGTCAAACGAATGAGCCACAGTTTTTAAAAATTCAAACGACACCGGCCGACATTCGCGTAAAGGCCATCACCATGCGGTTCGGGGGCCTCGTTGCGCTTAACTCGGTATCACTCGATATTCAGGCAGGCCACATCACGGCACTCGTCGGCCCAAATGGCTCGGGCAAAAGCACACTCGTCAATATCATCGCAGGCGTTTTTCCACCGACCGGTGGGCAAGTATTCTTGCAAGGCACTGATGTCACCGCCCAACCCGATGTGGACATGGCAAAGAGAGGTGTCGTACGAACGTTTCAAGATCCCCGCCTGGTACCTCATTTCACCGTGCGCGAAAACATTATGTTGGGCGCACACGCCAAGATGCATTACACGTGGCTTGAAGCGGGCTTATCGATGCCACGTGTGCGTCTGCAAGAGGCCCAAGCTCTAGAGCAATGCAACGAGATTTTGCAGTTGCTGGATATCGAGGCGGTTGCAGATCAAGCAGTTGAAAGTTTGCCCTACGGCTACAGGCGGATGACTGAGCTTGGCAGAGCGCTCTTGGCTCAGCCAAAAATTATCTTGCTTGATGAGCCCGCAGCAGGCTTGTCTGATGTTGAGATGACCAGACTTGCTGAAATTTTAGTCAAACTCAAACATCTGGGCATTACGGTTTTATTGATTGAACATCATATGGATTTTTTAACTGGTCTGGTCGATGAAGTCATTGTTCTGGATAGTGGTTCGATTATCTTCAAAGGTGACATGCTCGGGATGCGCCAAGACCCAGCGGTAATCGCTGCGTATTTAGGGGACGATGAGGTGCAGCATGCTTGAGATCACTGATTTATCCGTCAATTACGGCGCCATCAAAGCGGTTAAGAACTTTTCGGGTGGCGCAAAAGACGGCTTGATTACTGCGATTCTTGGTGCGAATGGTGCAGGTAAGTCTTCGTTGCTTCGGGCGATTTCGGGCTTAAACCTCATCACCTCAGGCTCGATCAAGCTCGACGGCACAGACATCACGCGCTTAGGCGCGCACGAGCGCTCTCGTCTGGGCATTGCCCATGCCATGGAAGGTCGCCGGCTGTTTCGTCATTTAACCGTTGAAGAAAATTTGCGGCTGGCCTGGCGCTTTGGAAGACGACAAGTGCTACTAAAACCCGCCCTCGATGATGTGTACGCTCGATTTCCGATCTTGGCGGAAAAAGCAAAAATACACTCTGGCTTATTAAGCGGCGGGCAGCAACAAATGATGATCTTGTCATGTGCCACGATTCGCTCGCCACGCGTATTGTTGTTAGATGAGCCGTCGCTTGGCCTCGCGCCTTTAATTACGACTCAAATTTATCAATTCATCAGCGACTTTGCCAAGACTTCAAATGTCGCCATTATGCTGAGCGAGCAAATGGCGGCCATTGCACTCAAGGTATCCACTGACGTGTGCGTGTTGCGCCAAGGCGCCTCGGTATTTTCAGGCAGCAAGCAAAGCTTGATCGAACAAGGTCGAGCGGGCGACCTGTCGTCGATGTATCTGTAGGCCTATCAACAGACAAGACAAGCTGTCTGGCGCTATCGAGAGTTAAACGCACTGGTCTGGCAAAGCCAGTGCTGTACTAATCGCCCTTGATGTTGTTCGCGCGAATAATTTCACCGAAACGTTTGTAATCCGCCTCGATACGATCTTTAAGGACCTCGGGCTTGCCC
>JBIIWK010000377.1:0-2624 GCA_044338955.1 Burkholderiaceae bacterium | reverse complement strand
ACAGCCACAAAAATAACCACCTGCGCAAAGGCAAATCACTCGAGATGATGCTTTGGTCCATGGGCGTGTTGTTGATAGCGGGTTCTTTGGTTTCCATACGCAGTGCCTTTAGAACTCGATCTCACCAATGCGAACCACATTGGCGCCCTTGTCGCAAACCGACAACCTGATTTGAAATTTTTGTCCAATGTCGTCGCTGTCTGCCAAAGCGGTCAACAGGGTGGGAATGGCCGAGCCGGGTGGGGTGGGCGTGTGTTTTTCAAACACCAAAGAACCCGCCAAAGTCCGGTCCTGAGAATCGCATTTGACGCCACGCTGCAAGCGGCCGCCAGAAAAGGGGTTGGTCAGTGAGCCAAGTGGGCCGTCAGGTGCCGTGATGCTTTCGTAACAGCCCCCCCAAGTCTGTGTGGCAGGAGGCAATTGCGCGGCACAAGCGGCCGGCTGGTAACCAGGTTCATGCCGGCTCTTGGCAGATTCGCTCAGCCATTTGAGCCAGGCTTCCCCATTGCGCTTGGACGTCTCCTCAACTTTTCCCTGTTGGTAGGTCGTGTAACCCATCAACGCCACCACGCAGGTCATGCAAATCATAAAAAAGATGAACAATTTGTCTGTACGCTTCAACGGCGGGGCTATTTGCTGGATGTCAGCTTGTTTTGTATCCATGGCCATTTGAAAAAGTAACTAAAACGATACATTGAGGCCGCAAGACCGCGAAGTCAATAGATTTTGTCATTTTGTCTATTTATGTATTATTTTTATTTATTTGATCTTTTGGTTTATTCAAATAAGGTGGTTTTTGAAACAACCTAAACTGAGGGCGCATGGCGACACGACCGGATGCTTGTGTCATGCGACCCGTCAACGCGGGCTAAAACCACGGGTACGCTATGAATATCAATGCGTTTGATAAACGGCAATGCCCAGCCAGAACAGTGAAAAACTCAATCCAATGGCCATACAACTTCCATCGCTGAGTCTGCTTCGCGCCTTTGAGGCCACCGCACGGCACCTGAGCTTCACCCGCGCTGCGGTTGAATTGCACCTGACGCAAACAGCCATCAGCCACCGGATCAAGGAGCTCGAGACTTTGCTGGGTGTGCTCTTGTTCAATCGCCAGAAAAATGCCATCACACTGACAGAAAGGGGCCGCACTTATCTGGAGGGTATTCGTCCTGCGTTGGCACAAATCGCGGTCGCTACCAACAACAGTTCAAAGCACCACGAAAACAACCTGACGATCACTTGCCAAATCGCCTTTGCCATCGAGTGCTTGATGCCTGCACTGGGGGATTTTCGTGAACGCCACCCGGAGATCGAACTCCGCATCAACCCCACTTTCGTCACATACGAGAACAATCCGCAAGAGTTCGATATCGCTATCTGGCACGGCATGAACGACTGGCCCAAATGGGATGCACAGCAAATTTTGCTTGAAGAAAGTTTCCCAGTTTGTTCGCCACAATTGTTGGCAGGAAATTTCCCACTGCGCACACCGGCTGATCTGGCCCACCATACGATTGTGCGAACCGTATCGCCACTGATTGCTGACGAATGGTCTGCCTGGCTTCAGCTCGCCGAGTTGCCACACCTCAGCTTCCAGCACGAAATTTCGTGCAGCAGTTTGTTTCTGTCCACATCAGCCGCCTTGAACGGATTGGGCATTGGCATGGGCAGGACATCCTTGTCCATGCAAGCCATAGCAGCAGGCCGATTGGTAGAGCCGTTTCGGATTCGCCTGCCCTCTGAGTCGTCTTATTACGTCCTCAACCAACCCGAAAAATCCGATCTTGCCAAAGTCAAAATGTTCAAGGCTTGGGTGATGGATTATTTTGGCGGGACTTGGCCGCGCGCAAGCCTCTTGGCCAAAGCGGCTATTGAAGTTTCAGTGCAAAAACCAATAAGCGCCCAACAAGGCCATCAAGACTGAAAGTGCCACGGCCCAAATCACGGGCGCCTTGCTGTTGCTGATCTCGCCACTTGAGTCATGGGTCACGTTTTCCAGTTCTGCTGGCAGTGGGGACTGGGGTGACGCCAGAAGGCTGAATCGGGCAAAAAATTCCTCTGCCATTTTGCCGGCCACACCATCGATCAAGCGGCTGCCCACCTGCGCCAAGCGCCCGCTGACGTGCGCTTTGACTGTGTAGCTGAGAACGGTGTCTGCGCCTTGTGGAGCAAGCGTCACGACCGCGCTGCCCTTGCCTGCACCGGCGGCGCCCCCCGAGCCAGAAAAGTTCAATGAATACCCATGCGGCGGGTCCAGATCGGACAAGCTGAGCTTGCCCATAAAACGTGCCGTGATGGGCCCCACCGATGCCGCCAGGACAAGCTCGAACATGTGTTCATCGACACGCTCAAAGGACTCACAGCCAGGAAGGCACTGTATGAGCACCGATGGGTCATTCAAGGCTTGCCAGACCGAATCGCTGGACATGGCCAGCGTTTTGGAACCTGCCAACTCCATCTCTCAGCCTTTGTTTTGACGAAGGCGAACCACCGATTGCACGGCGCGCACAATTTCGGGATAAGCCGCGCAACGGCAGAGGTTGCCGCTCAAATGGGCGCGGATTTCCTCTTCGCTCGGATTGGGATGACGCGACAACAAATCACGACTCATCAAAATAAAG
>JBIIWK010000126.1:0-9407 GCA_044338955.1 Burkholderiaceae bacterium | reverse complement strand
AGCGGTTCATCGCCAGAAAATGTTTCAGCTGATTTCGACGAGTTTCAAGCGGCTGCACAAAAGATATTCTTAACGCTCGAGGGCCGGCTCAAAACTAAATTAAGCTTAAAAATGCAAATTTCAAGCCTGCCGCAACTCAGGGAGGGCTAGGCTATTTTGACCCCTGATTGAGGTTGGGACTGGCCCTATCCAATAAGATCTTTAGCCTTGTTCTCCAACTAGAATCACACCCAAGTTTAACAAGTTTATGTTAGCCTTTCTGCAAATGAAAACAGGTTAGCGTAGCAAAAAGGTTATCCTGACTGCATAGGCATGTTTAGTTCAGTCAATGATTCTTTTAATCTAGACGAGTTCTCACAAATGACCCGTATAAAAGCAATCGTAGCCACCTGTTTGAGCATGGCTTTCGCCAATTCGTGTTTCGCTGCCGACCCCGCAGCCCGCGCGCAAGTCGCTGATGCAAACAAGGCAGCAGCCTCTGCACCTTTAGATAAAGAAGAGATGGCTAAGCAGTTGGCCAATCCCATCGCGAATATGATTTCGATGCCTATTCAGTGGTCGTATGGTGGCAAGATGGGCGCGGATCAAAAAGGTAGTAATCAAACACTCTTGCTTCAACCCGTAGCCCCCATTAATTTAGGTGGCGGAGACCTTTTCATTGTTCGGCCGATTCTAGCGTCAGTGGCAATGAATGACATCAACGGCTTTTCTGGCAGCGCCGTCGCCAACATCACCCTCGAGTCTTTCTATGCTCCTAAAACAGGATCCTCCTGGATTTGGGGTGTCGGGCCTTATGCCACTGCGCCGCTCAATCAGACTGGTAATTTTGGCTCACTACAAACTGGTGTGGGCGTAACCGGAGTCGTCTTAAATCGAGACGGCCCGTGGACCTACGGTTTATTGGGTTATCGGTCGTGGAGTGCAGGCGGCAACGCAACGTACGGTACACAAAATAATCTGTACGGGCAGCCATTTCTTGCCTACACCACAAAGAGTGCCTGGACGTACTCCACCAACATGCAAGCGCTTTACAACTACGACACCGGTCGGACCTCAAATCCACTTTACGCCGGCGTGTCTAAGCTTGAGGTCTTTGGCAAGCAACCTGTGCAATTCAGTTTAGGCGCCACCTACTACGTCAACTCAACACCTCAAGGGCCACAGGGCTGGGGTGCACGAGCAACTGTCACGTTCGTTTTTCCTGAATAAGCCTATGTTTATTGCACAAAAAATTTTCGGCTGTGTTTTAGCTTTTCACTTAATAACAGCTTTTGCAGATTCCTCGACCGTGTTTTTCAATGGCGACATTCTCACCATGCAGGGCGAAAAGCCACAATACGTTGAGGCGCTCTATGTGCAAAATGACAAAATTATGTTCGCGGGGGATAAGGCCAAAGCGCTCGCACAGGCTGGCGCTCACCCAACTCTGCATGATTTGAAGGGTCACACCTTGATGCCTGGCTTCATAGACAGCTGGGGCCACTTTGCGCTGATTGCACAAAATACGCTTGGCGTGAATCTTGGTTACTTTGCACACAATCCACCGCACACCAAGGCGCAAGCCATTCAGAAGTTGCTGACCGAGAGCAAACCTTTCAATGGTTGGCTTCTGAGCTCTGGCTATTCAGAGGCCATGCTGTCTGACGGCGGGCTGTCGTTAGCAGATCTAGACAAGGCATACCCAGAGCAGCCGTTACTCATACAAAATATTTCAACCCTGACAGGCCAGGTGAATTCAGCCGGCCTAAAAAAGCTTGGTATTACTAAAGCAACCAAAGCGGTCTCAGGCTTTATACCCACAGATCCAAAGACAGGCGAACTTACCGGCGAGCTCATTGGTATGCCTTTTATGGATGCGGTTGTGCGTGCCGTGGGAACATATTCACAAGACATTACCTTTGATACCTATCGCAAGACCGAGCAAATTTATCTGTCTCATGGCTTCACAACCGCCCAAAGTTATGAGGCGACCGTGGATGAGATGAACACCATGCGCAAGGCAATCGAACAAAAAGTAATTTCGCTTGATCTCATTGCCTTACCCACTTATGACGTTGTGGATACACTTCTTAAGTCCGATCCTAATTTTCAGTTTGGAACATACAACCAAGGTGATAGAGGTTTTAAAGTGGCAGGCATGATGGTACCGACTGATGGCGCACCACAACTACGTCTGGCCTACTTCACTCAACCATTTTTAGACACAACGGGCTTTAGCAAAGACTGGCGCGGATTTCCTTACAACCCACAAAGCTTGGTCGATCACTATGCAAAGCTCGCCCACGAAAAAAACATCCAATACTTTGGGTACAGCAACGGCGATGCCGGAATCGATATGACCCTTTCGGCCTTAAACAAAGCTATCAAAGAGACAGGCACGACAGAAAACCGCCGAAGCGTCATTTCGCATTCATTCTTTGTACGCGATGATCAACTGGCACAATATAAAGAACAAAATATTATCGCCATTACACTCCCTAACCATATTTGGCTGTATGGTGACGTATACCTAAAAATACTTGGCGAAGAGCGCGCCAAAAACATGAGTCCTTTGCGCACCGCAGACAAACTGGGGGTCAAAATTGGTATTCACAACGACACACCTTCGTCTGGGCCGAATGTTTTATTTTCAGTCTGGAGCGCGGTCAACCGTAAAACGTTTAGCGGAAAAACCCTGGGCGAAGAGCAACGCATCGACGCCTACAAAGCGCTGCAAGGTTTCACCATAAACGCTGCTTATCAATACAAAGAAGAAACTCAAAAAGGAACCCTTGCCAAGGGCATGCTGGCCGATTTAGTCGTACTCGACCGCAATCCACTCAACGTCGCCCCAGATGATATTAAAAATATTCGAGTCGTTCAGACGATTAAACATGGCAAGCGGCTGTATCACGCCCAATAGTACGTAACGAAACAACAATCTCAACCTCATTCACTTATCGCCGGAGCAACCTGATGAAACTCAAGATTTGGTTTGTACTACTTTCTTTTCTAGGTACCACGTTGGCGCAGGCTTGTACCTCGATCGTACTGAACAGCACCGATAACGGGCGCGTCTATGCACGCACCATGGAATTCGGTATTCCTTTGAAGTCGGCGGTGCTCATTACACCCAGAGGCTATGCACTGCAAGGTGTTGGGATAGACGGCACCGCGGGTACAGGAAAAAATTGGGTCTCAAAATATGCGGTCATTGGAGCCAATGCTTTCGGTTTACCCCTTTACGTTGATGGGCTGAATGAAGCAGGCTTGGTGGGTGGCTTGCTGAACGCGCCTAACACGGCGCAGTATCAAAGCCCAACGCAAGAGCAAGGTGCAAATAGCATTGCTGCGCAGCAACTACTGATTTATGCGCTTACAAATTTCGCCACCGTGGCAGAAGTCAAAGAAGCGCTGCCAAAAATGTACGTCAATAGCTCTGCGCTCAAAGAGTGGGGGGGGGCTGCAAAGGCGCGCATGACCTTGCATGACAGTTCGGGGGGCAGCCTGGTCGTTGAGTATCTAGAGGGCAAACTCGTCATGACCGATAACATCATCGGCACCATGACAAACGACCCCGCGTTTTCGTGGCATTTACAAAATATCGGCAATTATGCAAATCTGAGCGGCACAGATAAAAAACCAATGGAATTCAATAAGCAGAAGTATTTTGCCGCGAGCTCGGGCAATGGCTTGCACGGCCTGCCCGGAAGCTTTCTTAGCCCTGACCGGTTTATTCGCGCGTCAATGTTCGTCATGAACGCACCGCCCGCAACGACTGATCTTCAAGAGCGCAGAGCCTGGCACATCATGAACAACTTTGACATCCCCTATGGGGCTATTCACCTTGATAGCTCGAGCGGCTATGGTGGTGGTGTCAACTCGTACGAATTCACCGAATGGACTGTCGTCGTGAATTTGAAATCTAAGACATACAACATTCGGTCATTTGAAAACCCCAGTGTGCTGAGCGTAGGCTTTACAGAGGCTGACAAAACCAGCAAAACCTTGCGCTCACTGCCACTTCTCAACTAATGACTAAACCCAATTAAAATATTTATCCCTGTCGTACTCGCTCAGCCGCTTAATGAATAGCGTTCAAGTCTGCATCACTTACGCGGTCTGTTGGTACTTAAATTTATATGAAAAAACTCGTTGCAAGTTTCTTTCTAATCGCCAGCCAATCGACGATTGCGCTGGCGCAAGACAGTCTCACTCTGTATGGGATTATTGATATCGGCCTGCAATACGCGACGGTTAATCAAACAAGAGACCATACCGTTCAAAGCAATCAATTTTTCGGGATCGCGAGCGGCGTACAAAGCGGTTCACGCTTTGGCCTGCGCGGCACACACGAAATGGGCGGGGGTTTTCAAACAGTCTTTACGTTAGAGAATGGCTTTGACGCCAGCAGCGGAATCGCCCAACAAGGCAACAGATTATTTGGCCGACAGTCGACCGTTGGTATTAAAAATAACAATATTGGACAGCTGGATATCGGTCGTCAAATTAACTTGGCCTCTAATTATTTTTTGCCAATCGATCCATTTGTCGAAGGCTTTGGGCAAGCGAATATTGGCGCTTCGTTTGGTTCGACAAACACCGTACGCTATAGCAACATGCTGATGCTTCAGGCTCAAGCGACCGAGGCCTTGACCATCGGCGTGGGATACTCCTTTGCAGCCGAGATGACCAGTATCTATGCAGGCAATGGCTCGTGTCTTGAATCTGCGTGCGTGGCAATCAATCAAGCATCCCAATTTCAAACGAACAACAACCTACGCGCCCTCACCCTTGGGGCCAAATACTCAAGCGGCCCGCTTCTTTTAGCCATCGCTTACGATCAGCTGCGGGGTCCAGACAATATCCCCAATGGCCCGCCCAAGCCCAACCCCACCGCCTGGTTAGCGGGTGGTCTCTATGACTTCAACGTCATCAAGATTGCCTTCGCCTATGGCCAGACTCGCAATGGTGCCTGGAATGGACAGCCCGCTGGCGCAGGCACGACACCCGCTAGCCCGCTTGCAGATAGTACTCTTGGGTCAGGGGCGATCTTCTTGCCCGGTGCCGCGACTAACTCAATGATGTTGGGCATCACAGTGCCAATCGGCGAAGCAAGTGTGATCGCGTCAGTGCAGCGTTTACAGCCGATGGGTGACTTATTACCCAGCTCAGTCACAGGCGCTCAAATGGTTTACAGCGCCGCCTACCTATACAATTTTTCACGACGCACCAACCTCTACACCTACGCTTCATACGGTAACAACTACGCCGCGATTCAGACTGCTCAAAGCACCGTCGTCGGAGTCGGGATTCGGCATCAGTTTTAGATCACCTCTGTCGCACTCATGTCATCAATTTATTAGAAATTACTCGCAGTCCGCTTACCTCCAAGCATTACGCACTCGATCAGTACTCTAGATTATTTTTTGTACAGAACTCTTTTTTATTTGCATGAATTTAGTGATTTGAAGTCGTAGCAAAAGCCTCAAAAAAACCTTTTAAAAATTTATTTCTCTCCGGAAAAAACATGACAACCGAAGCCACACCAAAAATACTTGATTTGCCTATTGGTCTGACCGCAACCGGTCTGCGCGAAGAGTTCGACAGCATTGGTAAAGTTCAAGTGCCCGCCGACCATTATTGGGGCGCACAAACCCAGCGCAGCTTGATCCATTTCAATATCGGTCACGACAAAATGCCTAAAGAGGTTTATCACGCCTACGGCTATGTCAAAAAAGCCGCTGCAGTGGTCAATACCAAGGCTGGGCGTCTGCCCGCCTGGAAAGGCAACCTGATTCAGCAAGTCGCCGACGAGGTCATTAGCGGCAAGCTTGATAGCGAGTTTCCGCTGTATGTCTGGCAAACAGGTTCTGGCACGCAATCAAATATGAATTTGAACGAGGTCATCTCAAACCGTTGCATTCAGCTCGTGGGTGGTACGTTGGGCGCACAAGAGCCGATTCACCCTAATGATCACGTCAACATGGGGCAGTCGAGCAACGACACGTTTCCGACAGCCATGCACATTGCTGCCTACAAAATGGCAACAGAGAAAACAATCCCAGCCTTGCAGCGACTGCGTGACGCTTTGAATGTTAAATCACAACAATGGTCAAGCATTGTCAAGATCGGTCGTACACATCTTGAAGATGCAACACCCCTCACCGTTGGGCAAGAATGGTCAGGCTATGTGGGCGCGTTGGATGACGCGATCGCTGACGTGACCTATGCCACGCAAGGCCTGCTTCAAGTGGCGATGGGCGGCACCGCGGTTGGTACCGGGCTCAATTCGCCCGTTGGTTTTGGTGACGAAGTTGCGGCCGAGCTGACTAAGATGACCGGCTTTGCCATCAAGACCGCTACAAATAAATTTACAGCCCAAGGCACACTCGATCGCATGGTGCGTGCTCATGCCGCACTTAAGTGCGCCGCTGTATCACTATTCAAAATCGCGAACGATATGCGTTGGCTCGGTTCGGGCCCACGCACCGGCTTAATGGAAATGACCTTTCCGTCGAACGAACCCGGCTCTTCAATCATGCCCGGTAAAGTGAACCCCACCCAAGCCGAAGCCATGCTGATGGTTTGTATTCAGATTATGGGTTCAGACGTTGCAGTGCAAATGGGCGGTTCAGAAGGCAATTTTGAGCTCAACGCCTTTCGACCAGTTCTCATCAGTAACTATTTACACTCAGCATTGATTATGGCGGATATGTGTGACCATTTCCGCGAGTTCATGATCGAGGGTGCTGTTGTCAATGAAGCGCAACTCAAATCGAACATTGATCGCTCGGTGATGATGGTGACTGCCTTGTCGCCTGTGATTGGTTACGACAAAGCTTCAGAGATCGCACACTATGCAATCGATAACAACACGACACTCAAGCAAGCCGCACTTGCTAAAGGTGTTGACGAAGCTGTGTTCGACCGTGTCGTGGTGCCTATCAACATGACCCGCCCAGGCTCTGCAGACGTACCTGCTGCTAAAGCATAACCAGGAGACGATGAATGAGCGCCAACCTTAACTCCACCCCTTCGGGGCAACAGGCCTTACGCCAGCAGGTTGGCGATCGTTTCACCGCCGACTGGAAAAGCAACGATCACCGCGCACGGCGACTCGTCGCCGAGTTCATTGGTACATCAGGCCTGACATTTGTCTTGTCAGGCGGTGCAGCAATCTTGGCGGGGTATGGGGGTGCGACCCTGGCACCCTATCAATTTGCCTTCATCCTCTCGGCTTGCGCTGCACTTTGGCTGGTCGCTGCAGTTTATTTTCTGGGTGATATCTCTTCGCATTTCAATCCGGCCATGACGCTCGCCTTCGCGCTGCGTGGTGACATGGGGTTCCCGATGGCTGCCTGTTACATCCTTGTGCAAATGGTTGCGGCAGCAACGGGTTCTTGCGTGGCTGCTATGCTCTTTGGCACCGGAGGCAATCTAGCCGCCACAGTGCCTGCAGCCGGCATGATTTATCAGTCTGTTGCATTCGAGGCCATTCTTACCTTTGGCATGGTCTTGCTGGTGCTCAGCATGACAAACGGCCCAAAGCTTGACGGCAGTTCTGTTCCGCTCGCCGTTGGCGCCTATGTGATGGCAATGGGTACGATGGGTGGCCCCTTCGATGGCGCAGCGTTTAATCCTGCCAGAGCGTTCGGCCCTGACTTTGCACGTTGGGATTTTTCAACGTACTGGGTCTATGCTGTTGGGTCATTGATTGGTGTACTCGTGGCTGTCGTCATTGCACGCTTTTTACGCGGGCCTGCAAAAGCCTCTGAAGCCAATGCGGCAATGGGAAACCCTCTAGATTCTTGAGCAACAAGAGTTTGCACTTAGTCGATCTGGCTGCCCAGATCGACTTTACATAGCTGAAGACCTACCGTTCGTTAAGCTATTTCGCCAAAAACATAAACATCGAAATATTTATACCAACGACACTTAGGCACATGGTTGCTACGCCTGCGCCAATCCAGCGAAGGTATTTATGCGAAGTTTTAAGCTCTGACACATCAGCTCGAAAATGTGAGAACTCATTTTTGCACTCATTGATAGTTGTTTTTAGCCCTGCCAGCTCTGAAGAAAGCTTCTGCTCGACCTGATCTATTTTTTTCTCAATCTGAGTCATTTTTATTTCGATCTGATCGGTCTTGAGTTCAATCTGATTGGTCTTGACTTCGATCTGAAGCATCTTGGCTTCGATACGATCAGTCTTGATTTCAAGTTGATCTGTTTTAGTTTCGATGCGATCAGTTTTTATTTCGAGTTGGTGAATCTGCAACTTAACTGCGCTGCTCAAGGCAACAAAGTCGGCCTTGGTAGCGTATTGCTTGTGCTCTTCGTCATATATATTTTGAAGAGCGTTAGCGTGCACTTCGGCCTGCTCACGGGGCAAGCCAGTAGCCACTAACTGCGTGGCGTAAGACAAAGAATTGAAAGTCTTCATGACGCTTCCTGTGTAAAACAATTTCAGGCACCAGCACCCGAAGCATCTATTTTGAGCTGCAAGCCAACAGAATTCAATAGCCAAGACCGAATTGTTGCACTCTTTTACAAGTCGCCCAAGACAAGGCTGCTTGTCGCCTCATCTGGCATAGGGTAGTCAGGATATTTGCAGTGTGAGCCCTTGTGGTTTGCTCTAAAGTGTCTGGCGCCCAAGTTTGGCGATAGCTGAAGTCAGTCTAGGCTCTATCGGTATACTATGTAACTGTCATGCGTCACTGTGCCCCAAAACATTGAATACTTGTACCAGATGACAAAATTAGATAACGATCCGCAATCCGATATTCCTATTGTTGATGCTCACCACCACTTGTGGGATCTTCAAGGACACATCAAATATGATTGGTTGATTCACGCCGAGCCCAATTGGCTGGGTAACTATTCTGCGATTCAAAGAACCTACCTCGCGCCAGAATATCTGCGAGATACTGCTCTGCACAAGGTCATAGGAACAGTGGCGATTGAAGCCGAATGTGACCGCTCGCAGCAAGTGGCTGAAACAAAATGGTTTAGCGAAATCAGTGAGCAGTACGGGTTACCTTCTGTGATCGTCGCCCATGCGTGGGTCGATACACCCAACGCAGAAGAGATACTGGCACAGCAGGTTCAGTACAAACGCGTCAGAGGAATCCGAACCAAGCCCATCATCGCTGCAACCCCAACAGACAGCGTAAGGGGACAACCTCGCAGTTTGCAGGATCCGAAATGGATTGAAGGTTTGGCCTTGCTTGAAAAATACAATTTGTCTTGGGATCTGCGACTACCCTGGTGGCACCTGCAGGAAGGCGCGGAGGTAGCCGCCTGCTACCCGAAAATGAATATTATTTTGAATCACACTGGCTATCCTTGGCATAGAGATGTTGCCTCAATGCAAGCTTGGCGCGAAGGCATGCAAGCGCTGGCTGATCTACCGAATGTCTCTTGCAAGA
>JBIIWK010000125.1:0-9418 GCA_044338955.1 Burkholderiaceae bacterium | reverse complement strand
GGTGACCGTAGACGCAAGGTGGCGATGACGACGACAGTGACCACCCTTGCCGTAGCGAAGCAGCATATCGAGGCGTCCGCTAGGCAAGTCATAGCCTAGCAGGCTGTACTCAAAATCGATATAAAAAGCTGGATCACTGGTGTCATGCACGTGACGCCACTCGACAGTTGTTAAATCAAAGCTAGTTGAAATCACAGGCATGAGAAGTCTCCGAATTTATTGTTATTCAGGCTGAACGCCCGCGTCGCGTAGGATCTTCACGTAAGTTGCAGCTTGCTCTTTGGTGAAGGCGCCAAGTGCTTCAGACGTCGAACCTTGAACTAAAAACTGCTTTTGATCAAGTTGCTCTTTGATGTCGGGGCGATTCAAGACTGCATTGACTGCGGTATTTAAACGTACAGTCAATTCAGCTGGCAAGTTAGCGGGGGCGTATAAGGCAGCCCATGACTGAACCGAAAATCCCTTGATGCCCGCTTCGGCAAAAGTCGGTACATCTGGTGCGAGTGCCGAGCGACTCGGGAGCGTGATCGCAAGCATTTTGAGCTTACCCTCAGCCGCATGCACGCCAGCGGTGAAAGGGGTTGAAATCATCAGCTGCACGCGATTGGACACCAGATCAATCACAGCTGCTGGTTCACCCTTGTACGGCACATGCAGCATTTTCAGATCGCCGGCAAGTGACAAAATTTGAGCGGTTGCCACAATACCTGTGGTGTTGCCAGTGGCATAGGCGAGCTTGCCTGGGTTAGCCTTTGCATAGGCGATGAGTTCAGCGATGTTGTTAACCGGTAGCTGCGCGTTGGCATATAAAAAGAAGGTGTATCGGCCAATCATTGAAATAGGAGTGAAATCACGGATGGGATCATAAGGCGGTTGCTTGCGTAAAGCGGGCACAGCAGCCATTGGGCTATTGGTTGCCACAAGCATTGTGTAGCCATCGGGTGCCGCTTTGACGACTTCTGTCGCAGCTAGAGCACCATCGGCACCTGCTTTGTTTTCGACAATGACCTGCTGCCCAAGGCTAGCGCTTAAACCATTACCAAGAATGCGTGCGATCGTGTCAGTGGCAGAGCCTGCCGGGAAAGGCACGACTAAGCGGATGGTTTTATTGGGGTACTGAGCGACAGCTGTCTGGGCGAGCGTCGCCAACATCAGCGAGGCGAGTATTTTGGTTACAGCATTGCGCATTTTGATCTCCGAAGGGTATTTTTGGTAGCTTCGCGACCTGACGCACAGGGCGTATAGCGCGAGCCATAGATTACGTGAGATCAAGTGTAAACCGAGAGTTCGAAAATACAAGGTATTGTTTGCTGGATAGTAGGCCGTTATGATTGGCGTCAATCAATCGATTTTTATACAAAAAAAGCGTTTAAAACGTACGCGGAGACAATTTTGAATATAGGCAAGTTAGGTAAAACCGTTGCAGGGGTCGCGTCAGTGATCGCGCTGTTAGCCCTGCCTTCTATAAGCGCCGCGGCCGAGTATCCATCCGACAAGCCTATCAAGATGGTCGTAGGCTTTACCGCTGGCGGTGCGGCCGACAAGCTCGCGCGTCCGGTCGCTGATCGCATGGCAAAATTTCTAGGTCAAACGATCATCATGGAGTACCGCCCAGGCGTGGCGGGTGGGATCGCGCTTGAACTGGTAGCTCGTGCGCCGGCCGATGGCTATACGATTCACCTCACGTCGCAAGGCCCCATGACTTTTGGCCCCTCGTTGCGTAAGGCGAATTTTGATCCGGTGAAGGATTTCACCCCTATCGGCATGGTGTCGAGCGGTGGATCGCTCATTGCGGTCTTGCCGAGTTCGCAGGCTAAGGATGTCAAAAGTTTTATCGCCTTAGCAAAGGCGAACCCAGAACAGTGGAGCTACGGGACGTCTGGCATCGGCGGTTCGGGTCATTTGGCTGCCGAGCAGTTTAAGATTGCAACGGGGTTGCAAATTGCGCATGTGCCTTACAAGGGCGGGGCTGGTGCGTTAACCGATTTGCTGGGTGGCCATATCCCAGTGTTGTTTTCGTCAATTGGCTCAATCGCCACCAACGTTGAGGCTGGTCAAGTCAAAGCGCTTGCTGTCAGTTCGCTTGCGCGCAGCAGCCTGTTTCCAAACGTCCCTACGATTGCTGAGAGTGGCTTTCCGGGCTTTGATTCGCCGGTGTGGTTTGGCGTAGTGGGCCCTGCAGGTCTGCCTGCAGCAATTACCACTAAACTGGTTGCGGCGCTCAATGCCGCGATGGACGACCCCGAGGTGCTAAAGGTCATCCGGCAAGATGGTTACGAGCCGCTAAAAATGACGCCTGAGCAAATGAAAGCTGCGATTCAAAGTGAGCTCAAGCAGTGGGCCGATTTAATTAAAAAGACTGGGATGAAGGCGGACTGAACTCGCGGCTATTGCGCAGACGTCACTTCAAGCATGATCTCGTTGCGTCGCAGAAACCAAAGCGTCCAAGGCGGATCATAGCGGGCAAGAGAGGGCGTGCCGATGGCAGTTAGTTTTTGCTTAGCGATAAAGGCACGCAAGACGGCCGTTTGTTGTTCGACGTCGTTGTCGTCGACAAGACCCGAAAAGCGTACAACGGCAAAGCGCTTAGGTGGCAAAGGTACGAGTCGAACCTTGGGGTCATTCGGCGTTGGCAGAGTTTCAAGTGTGTAGCTCGCAGGCATAATGAAACGAATGACCCAACCTGCGGGGTCTGCGCTCTGCATGACAGGTGCCGTCATGGCAATTTTTTCATTTGATGACTCATTTTGAATCACTGGCGCGGTCATGGCGATGCTCTGCTTGCGCGTATTGCCGCCAAAGATGTATCCCGCTAGCAAACGAAACCCAGCACTGACGGCCTCGCTGCGCTCGCCGGCTACAGTCACTTCGGCAGCGATGAGGGCGGGGTATTCTCTGATCTCAAAAGGGGCCTCTTGCAAGACGCTTGTGTAGGAGGGTTCTTCAGTGGCCATGGCGATACCTGTAAACAAGGACATCATAGAGAAGAGGCACAATGCAAACTTTTGTGTCATGGTGTGCGGGAAGATGCACAATAAAAGTTTTTGTGTCATGGTATGTTTGACTCAAAGTTGACGAACGAAGGAACAAGATGCAACCACTCAAAGGTATTAAGGTGGTCGACCTTAGTAAAGTGCTGGCCGGGCCGCTTTGCGCACAATATCTTGGCGAGCTAGGCGCTGAGGTCATTAAGATAGAACCCGTCGGTAACGGAGATGATACCCGCGGTTGGCTACCACAGACAAACGGTCAATCGGCCATTTTTATGGCAGTTAATCATAACAAACGCAGCCTAGCGCTTGATTTAAAGACTCAAGCGGGTCAAAAGATCTTACATGAGCTGGTGCAAAACGCAGATGTTGTCTTGCAGGGTTTTGGCGGCGGTACGGCTGCCAAGCTTAAGGTTGACTATGCAACGTTAAGCGCCTTAAATCCAAAGTTGATCTATTGCGAAATCTCAGGCTATGGGCGCGCAGGGCCACTCGGAGACGAACCCGGCTATGACGTCATGCTGCAGGCGTTTAGCGGCATGATAAGCACAATGGGTGCGCCCTCAGGAGAGTTTGCCCGGGCAAGTTTTTCGCCGGTTGACATGGGTACCGGCATGTTTGGCCTTAGTGGTGTGCTGGCAGCACTACTCGAGCGTGGACGAACCGGCAAGGGTGTTTACCTTGAGTTGTCGTTGCTTGATACATCGCTTGGGTTTCTGACCTACATGGCACAAAGCTATTGGCAAAGCGGTACCGATCCTAAGCCCATGGGTACGGGGCATCCCTCAATGTGCCCGTATCAGGTATTTGAAACCGCTGATCAGCCAATCATGCTGGGGGCTGGTAACGATGCGCAGTGGCGACGCTTTTGCTCGGTCGCGGGCTTAGAAGAGTATGTTGATCGCCCGGATCTTGCGACCAATGCGTTGCGCGTTAAGAACATGAGCACTACCGTTGCGTTGGTGCAGACAAAGATGAAAACCAAGACGCTGGCGCAGTGGCTTGAGTGCTTAAGCAAAAATGGGGTACCCGCTGCACCTATTCATAAACTGAGCGAAGCCTTGGCACACCCCCAAGTGGCTGCTAGGGGGTTGATTGTTCAAACTGAACACCCAACGGTAGGCGCGCTACAACAAATTGGGTTGCCGATTAAGTTTCAAGACGAAGATCGCCGGGCGCATCGACCGCCGCCCTTGTTAGGTGAGCACTCGCAAGAGGTCTTGTCTGAACTCGGTTACACGAGCGAGGCGATTCAGGCTTTGCGCAGTCAAGGCGTCATTCAGTAGGTCTGCGAGCGATCGAGTGGCAGATTCAAGGGTAAAGCGCGGCGTTCGCGCTTTGTCGCTTAGAAAATTTGGTTGCTCTGTAGCCTTGGGCACGTCTAAATTAATAACCAGATCCAGCCTGTTATTTCGGGCTGATGCAGAATAAAGATACAAGAAAATGAAATATATCCACTACTCAGTCGTCGATCAAATCGCAGAGATCAGTCTGAACCACGCGCCCGTCAACGCCTTGAACATCCCGATGCTTGTTGAGATCGTTGCGGCCTTCAAAGCCGCGCGTGATGACGATCAGGTTCGGGCTGTGATTTTATCGAGTGCCTTGCCAAAGCGCTTTTGCGCTGGGCTTGATTTAGATATTTTGCTCGACGAAACAGGTCAGTCGGTGCGCGCTTTTTTAGAGCAACTGTATATCGAACTTGCAGACGTACAGCACACCTTGGGTAAGCCGTCGATCGCAGCAATTGACGGCGCAGCGCGTGCCGGCGGGATGACGCTATCGATTTCTTGTAATGTGATTATTGCGAGCCACTCAGCCACCTTTGGTTATCCCGAAATTGATGTGGGTATGATTCCTGCAATCCATTTTATTCATCTGCCCTCGATCGTCGGGCGCCATCGAGCATTTGAGATTCTTTTTAGTGGCCGTGTATTTAAGGCGCAAGAGGCTGTCGAACTTGGCTTGGTGAGTCAGGTTGTTGAGGATGGCACTGCACTGCAAGCGGCACGTGTCATGGCTAAGATGTTTGCCTCAAAATCGCCCAATGTCATGCGAATGGGACACAAGGCTTTTATGCGCATCAACGACGCAGGCTACCGTCGTGATGTCGGCGGTGTCGTGGATACGTTTTGTGCGGTCGCAGCAAGCCCCGATGCAAAAGAGGGGATCAGCGCCTTCATTGAAAAACGGCCACCGAAGTGGCCGTCATCAAACTAAGACCTTGATTTTAATTTTTGACTAAAGGACAGACGCTCTTAGACAAAGGCCGAAACGCCTGGTCACCTGGGATGACTGCATTGATCTTCAACAGATCCCAAGGGCCTTTTGACTCAGAAGGCTTTTTCGCTTCGGCTAGATACATATCGTGCACCATGCGACCATCTACACGGATCTTGCCTTTTGTAGCAAAGAAGTCGTTGATTTCAAGCTCTCTCATCTTGGCGGCAACGGCATCGGCATCATCTGTGCCAGCGGCAGTAACAGACTTCAGATAATGCATCGTTGCTGAATAAGCGCCGGCCTGCACCATGGTTGGCATATCACCTTTGGTACGCTCGCCAAAACGTTTTGAAAAAGCACGGGTTTCGTCGGTGCGATCCCAATAAAAACCGTCGGTGAACATCAAACCCTGTGCGACTGACAAGCCCATCCCTTTGATATCAGACAAAAACATCAATAAGGTGGCCATTTGTTGCCCACCTTTGATAATGCCAAATTCTGAAGCTTGACGTACAGAATTCTGCGCGTCTGAACCGGCATTGGCCAGACCGATAATTTTGGCTTTTGATGCCTGTGCTTGCAATAAGTACGAAGAGAAGTCGGGCGAATTTAATGGCGCACGTACACTGCCAAGAACTTTGCCGCCATTGGCAAGAACAACCTCAGCCGTATCTTTTTCTAGGGCATGACCAAATGCATAATCGGCTGTAATGAAGAACCAGCTGTTACCGCCTCCTTTAGTAATAGCAGCGCCCGTACCGTGAGCCATTGCATAGGTGTCATAGGTGTAATGGACGCCGTACGGTGAGCATTCAGCATTGGTCAAAGCGGAGCTTGCCGAGCCTGAAAAAATGACTAAACGCTTTTTTTCTTTGGCGAGTTTTTGCATCGCTAACGCCGAGGCAGAGTCGGTTGACTCAATGACCAGTTTGACATCGTCGCGGTCGTACCATTCGCGCACGCGTGCGGCAGTGATATCAACCTTATTTTGATAATTCGCCGAAAGTACCTCGATTGGGCGGCCTAGCACCTTGCCGCCAAAATCTTCGACTGCCATCTTGACCGCGGTTACCATGTTAGGGCCGCCAATGGCGGAATAAATACCTGACATGTCGACAATGGCACCAATGCGCAATGGTTTGACGTCTTGCGCAGAGGCAGGATTAGTCAGTGCGCTTGCGCTCAGTATGCCGGCGGCGATAATAGTAGAAAGAATCGTTTTTTTAAAATTCATTTAGTGTCTCTGTTCGTAAAAATAGTTAGAACGACAGCCGCTAGCGTCGAGTTTCATGAAAACCAAGCTCATATTGCCTGAAATACCGTTAAATTGCTGTTGTTCTGAGCTAGAGAAAACCCTTGTTTGAGGTGTTTTTCGTTCGTATACACTCATCTAGGCGCTTGAGTTGTAAGCGATCAAACAATCAAAAACCTAGAGAGCAGCCATGCCTGAGAGTACGAGTCATCCTAAAAAAACGCTAGCTGATATGCAAAACGCTTGGAATCTTGCCGCCAAGGTATGGAATCCAAAGGCGCTGGCCAAACTGTATGCAGACAATGCCTTGTTTTATGGCGGTCGCTCAGGACATTCAGTTGGGGTCGCTGCAATTCAAGCCTACTTTGCGTCCTATGATGGCATCATTCAGTCGGCAGTACTCGACTTAATCGAACAAGAGTTTGTGCAAATCAGTCCAGAAAGTTTTGTATCGCAAGGTTTCGGGGCTTTTTCGTTTGTGCTAACAGGGGGGCGTCAGACTCAATCGGTACTGCGCACGACGCTGGTGTTGAGTCGGCTGAACGGAGAGTGGAAAATCCAATTGCATCATTTTTCAGTCACGCCTGAAGTGCCGCCTCTTGGCGATGCGTAATTAAATAGGTCGTATCTAACGGCCAAGGAGACAGCTTGAAAATCACCGCAATCGAAGACCTCCATGCTGATGGTGGCTGGCGCACGCTATCGTTTTTAAAAATCACAACCGATACAGGTTTGATAGGCTGGTCAGAGTTCAGCGAGGGCAGTGCAGCGCCGGGCTTAACTGGAGTCATCCGCAAACTTGGACAAAGCTTACTGGGCTCAGACCCACGGCAAATCAATCTGATTCATGCCAACTTGTTTGCAGTCACGCGAATATTTTCTGGTGGGTTGATTGCTCAGGCCATTGCCGCACTTGAAAACGCCTGCTTGGATTTAAAAGCTAAAGAACTGAATGTTCCGATGCATCAATTATTTGGTGGCGCCTTACGTAAAACGCTGCCGATCTATTGGTCGCAATGCGGTACGTTGCGCTCGCGTTTTGCGCCTGTGTTTGATGCAGCACCTTTGCGTTCGTTAGACGATATTGTGGCGTTAGGCAAAGAGGCTAAGACACGTGGTTTCAAAGCGCTCAAGACAAACATTCTTGCTTTTGAAAATGGCGCCTGTAGTAATTATCGCCCAGGCTTTGGCATCGGAACAGGCTTTCCTGAGCTGAATCTTGACGATAAACTTCTTGCGACTATTGTTGAATTGCTTGCGGCCTTTGAGCAGGGTGCCGGCAAAGGCGTAAAGTTGGCTCTAGATTTAAACTTTCACTTTAAGCCTGAAGGTGCAAAAAGAATCGCACGCGCACTTGAACGTTTTAATTTAATGTGGCTTGAAGTCGACATACAAGATCCTAAGGCCTTGGCTGAAGTCAAGCAATCCACCACGACACGAATCTCTTCGCTTGAAACGTTGCTGGGCCGGCAAGCGCTTCGTCCTTATCTTGAGGCCAACTCTGCAGACGTCGCGATTATTGACCCGCAATGGAACGGCTTGCTAGAGTCAACCAAAATGGCGACCATGGCTGAGAGTTATGAAATCAACGTCGCTTCGCATAACTATCACGGGCAGCTGTCTTCGCTGATGGGGGCGCATTTTTCAGCTGCAACGTCAAATTTCAGCATCATGGAATACGTCGTCGACGAAGCTGCGTTTACGCGCGAGTACATGACCCATCCGATTCAAATTGTCGATGGCGAGATCGTGTTGCCCGAGGGCCCTGGTTGGGGCTCAGATATTAATGAAGAGGCTGTGCGTGCAAGGCCAGCGATCATTACTCAAGTTTGACGCCCGCTTTTTGAATCACTTCACCCCACTTCGCGTATTCGCTCTTGATGAAGTTCGCGAATTCTTTTGGGGTTCCGCCGATCGTTAGCATGCCGGTTGAGTCAAGTTTGGCGCGAATCGCTGGGTCGGCAATTGATTGGATGAGTGCCTTGGATAGCACTTCTACACGAGCGGGATCCATCCCTGCGGGGCCGACGATTCCCATCCAGCCAACGGCCTCAAAGCCCTCGAAGCCTTGCGAGGCGATTGGGCGCACACTCGGTAGCGTGTCGATAGGTTTGGCCGTGCTCACGGCCAAAGCACGCAACTCGCCTCGGTTGATGAATGGGATGACTAACGGTGCGGCTTCAAACAGCACCTCGATCTGTCCGCCTAACAAGTCGGTGACTGCAGCGGGGCCACCCTTGTAGGGTACGTGCTGCATCTTGATCTCCGCCACTTGCTTGAACATCTCTTGAGTCAGATGGCTGGTTGAGCCATTGCCTGGCGAGCCAAAATTTAAGCTGTTGGGCTTAGCTTTGGCCGCGGCGACTAGGTCGGCAACAGATTTGATATTTGATTTTGAAGAGACAACAAGCGTTTGTGCAACGGCCGCCACCAGCATGATGGGAGTGAAGTCTGTTCGAGGATCGTAATTGGCCTCTTTGAAGAGGTGAGGTGCGATCCCCAACGGGCCGCTGGCATTCATACTAAGCGTATAGCCATCAGCGGGCATCCGAATCAGATATTTACTGCCGATTGTGCCGCCTGCGCCAGCTTTGTTATCAATAATGACGGGTTGCCCAAGATATTTAGTCAGACCCTCGCCCATCATGCGTGCGAGCGAGTCGACGGATTGCCCAGCGGGGTAGGGGACAACCATCGTAATGGGCTTGTCGGGAAACGCATCTTTAGGTTGAGCCACAGCGTCGAGGCCAGAAGTCGCGAGTACCAATGTTGTAAAAAGTTTTAAAGGGATGAGTTTCATAATTTTTTGTGTTTGCTGAATGATTTGACCAGTATAGGTCGAGTCTTGTGCACAGATACAATGTCATTTATAAAAAAATAAAAATACAAGACAACGACGTGGGGTGTATGTAGCCCTGAGCAGCAAAGCACCCAGGAGACGCAATTGCAAAAA